>JALSZZ010000106.1 GCA_027075825.1 Mariprofundaceae bacterium
TTCAAGGGCAAAAAGCCCAAGCCATTCCCGTTGCCAAAGGCAGCTTGGATTAACAAACCAAATGGTAACGATGTGTCGCTACTCTAATTTATGACCAACGGTGTCTCATTTCCATTGACATGTTCCGGGGGAATTATAACCAGCGAGGTGGTGAGCCATGTTTATCAGGTTGAAACGGAAATTCACGAAATAGCCGGAGTGCCCGTGGTGGTGCCGATTGATATCTGAGGGGGAAACCGTTACGGCTCAGAGTTAAGGGCAATTTTCAGCCTCCGACCACTAGGGGCTTCTACCAGACTTTCATATAAACAACTTTAACATCGAACATCGAACGTCCAACATTGAACATCGAATACGGTACTTGAACTATAATAGTAAAAGCGAAGCGTTTCCATAATTCGATGTTGAATGTTCGATGTCGGAGTCTTCGCTACCTGGACGTTCAGTTTTTTAAGTTACTTTTAAAATAGAGATCGGCCCGCCGGTTGTGGGGCTGAATAATTATCACTTTTTAAGTTGAAATTTTATTGGCACTTTTACCGGCATTGCCCGCTTCCTACCATTAACGCTGCCGGGGGTAAAAAGCCACTCCCGCACCGTCTTCAGGGCCTCATTATCCAGCATGCCGGAGCCGCTCGAGGTTGAAATTTCTGCTGCCGCCACCTGACCGTTACGGTCAACCAGGGCCTTGATAATCACCGTTCCTTCAATGCCCCGCTTCCGGGCAATTCGTGGATATTTCGGTGGAGGGTTACGTTGGTAAAGCGGTGTGGCTTTCCTGCTTATTTGGGCAGTATGACCACGATCATATGTGGCTGATTGTTTGATCTTTTGTTGGCCGTTCTTGGCTGTTGCCGGGGTGCCAGGCTTGCCGGGTGAGGTCTTAGAGGGCAAATCCGGGAGATTATTACTTCTGGTTACAGGTGTCTTACGGGGCGCTGATTGTGGCTGAGGCGACTTATTCACAGGCACGGGTGGTCGGACAGTTGTGTTTTGCCGGGCAGGCTTTTGAACCTTGACCTCTAATTTGGCCTGTTTGACAGGGGTGGTTTTTCTCTGCTTTATCTTGCTGGTGTGTTTGCCTGGAACGTGTTGTTCATGGTCTTGTGCTGCTGAATTGACTTTATGCTTCCTTATCTTTTCTTCTCCAAGCGATACGATAATTTGTTTCATTGGTCGTGCCACCGGTGCGGTAACAGGAGAGTGAACCAGCGGCAGAAACAACATAAAAATATGGAGCCCCGATACCACCAGCAGGGAGAGTAACAGGCGGTAATTTGTCCGAGTCATCATTGCCCTGTCGCCGGGCTCCCAGCCTGGAGGGAAATCTTGTTGAATCCGGTCTGCTTTACGGTATCAAGGATATGAAAAAGATCCTGGTATATTAAAGACTTATCCGCAAAGATCTGTATTCTGCCGGACGCGCCCACTGGCCGCTGTCTCATTGTTGCCAGTTTCTCTCGTAACCTCTCAAAAGTGACGCCCGCCCCGTTCACGAATATCTTCAAGCCATGGCCGGATTGCCGCACCGTCAGGGAGACAGCCTTTTCCGTTTCCAGCCTGGCGCTGTCTGAGCCCGGCAGGTTCACCTTCTGGCCGTAGTGAACGGTCATGGAGAGCATGGCATAAATAAAAAATACCAATAGCAAAAAGACGACATCAATGAGCGGCATCATCTCGATGCGTGGTGAGGGCAGGTCGTTTCGGTTAATCTTCATCGGACTGGCCGTCTGATAATTTATTGTAAACAACTTCCAGGCTCGTGGCGTATTTTTCCATCACATGGACGGCGTTGCTAATCCGGCTATTGAAATAATTATAGGGAAATACGCAGGTAATGGAGATGGCAAGGCCGGCGGCGGTGGTGACTAAGGCTTGGGCAATGCCGCCGGTCACCAGCTTTGGGTCGGCAAGGCCGCTTGCGCCAAGGACATCAAAGGAGGAGATGATTCCCAAAACCGTACCCAGAATACCAAGAAGCGGAGCAACGGTAATCATGGTGTCCAGAACAGTCATAAATTGCGACATTTTTTTGGCGATATGCTGGGCCTCAGCCTCCATGGCCTTACTCATATCATAATCACGATGCAGGATGCCAACGGTTAGCACCTTGATAACGTGATCTTCGCAATTTTGAGTGATCTCTTTTATTTCACGCCAGGAAGCAGTCTCGGCCAGACGCAAGACTCTGTCCATCAATTGCCGATTTCGTCTCCGTCGTATTTGCCACCAGAAAAGCAGCCTTTCGCATATGACCGTCATTGCGATCACAGAACAGGCCAAAAGCGGGTACATGACAGGGCCGCCCTGCTGGATCAACTCATATATTCTCATTTCGCGCTCTCCATAAGATCAGGGTGAATTATCCGGGCAATCATTGCCAGCGTCTTGGCAAAGGTAACAGGTGAGGGACTACAGGCCAGGTCTGGATTGATGATAAACACCCGCTCATTCCGCACGGCATTAAGAATATCAAACTTTTGCCACATTCGTTTCTCATCGCCGGCGATGCCGGTTTCACTACCCATGATGGCGATAATAATCACATCCGGATTCAGAGATATTACTTTCTCCAACCTGGTTGTCCCCTTGCTCTGGTCCGCAATGATGTTTTTGCCGCCGGCAAGGGTTATAAAATCGTTGATAAAGGAACCGGGAACGGCCCCAAACAGGGGGCGGGTGCCAACCTGAAGAAAGACCTTCGGTTTGGGCCTGGCCGCGGTTGCCTCTCTGATGCGCTCGACTGCGGCCCTGGCCTGCTTCACTATGGACTCAGCCTGTTCCTGCAGGCCAAGGGCCTTGCCAAGCCTGACAAACTGGCGGCAGATTTCCGCAAAGGATCCTGGTTGAGTAAAACGGATGACGCGATATCCAAGGTCTCGCAGCTTTTGGACCTGCTCCGTGCGGGTCAGGGCGGTGGCAAGAATAATATCGGGATGCAGGGAAATTATCTTTTCTATGGATATCTGCATCACCGAGCCGATCTTTGTCTTTTTTCTGGCCGCCTCCGGGCGCACACAGTAGATGGTATCACCCACCAGCCGGTCACCGGCGCCGAGGAGAAAGACATTTTCCGTATTAATCGGCCCCAGGGAGACAATGCGCCGGGGGATATCCTGCCCTGATCCAAAACAAGGAGAAGCAGCCAGCAATCCGACCAGAAAAAAGAGAAGCATTAGGTTCACAAACAGCTTTATCATATTCAATAATACCTGAGCAGTTCCAGGCTTCGTTTGAGTCTGGCAATAAAAGAATCTATTATCTCCGGATAATAGGCCAGCCCCTTAAAATACCTGTTTTTACCGTCATGGATCATGGGGCAGTCCACCGCAAAACCACAACCTTTTAGCTGCGAACTCCAGCTGTCATTTTCCCCCATCAAGTCATCTGCGGCGTGCAGACCGGCAAAATACATCATGGGGATGATTCTCGCTTTTTTATATTTTTCCATCAGCCCCCGCCGCCTGATACCGGCAAGCACTCCCCTGAAATCTGGAATCCCCTCAATGCTGGCAACCAGCACATTATCATAGAGATCGGCAACTAAGCCTTGCAAACCGAGATAAGTGGTATTCACCGGGTCGGCAGCCAACGGGGTACCGTGCAAGGCCAATATGTTCAATCCCTGGTCGCTCGGTAAAAATTCTTCTTCAACCACTTGTAGAGTCTCGTTGATAAAATCCCAGCGGTGCAGGAGGGGTTCACTCAATAAAACCCGTAAGCCTGGGAAAAAAGCGCAGGTCTCGGCCAGTTGTTGATATTCGGTGCCCGGGAAGATGTGCAGCGGTTGGACGACCGCCTTGCGGAAACCTGCCGCCTCGACTGCCGCCAGGGTTTCGTGCAAGCCGGGCAGCCCCAACTTGCGACGCAGGATAGCCGAGGTATAGGCCATGAAAATCTTATGCTCGGGGAATTGATTCCGCAGACGTTTCCGAAACAGCTCAATGGCAACCTTGCCCCGTCTGCTGCTGCCAAACGCTGCAATGACAATGGCGGGCTTCTCTTCCACGTCTGGCACCAGCATCTTGCGCCCTATATAACCTTCTTGATGCATCTTCACTCCTTATGATTCGTGGCTGCCCTTATACATGCCGTAGGCAGCAATAACGATAATAAATAACACCAAGAGACTCGCCAGCCACTGGACGCCCGAGGATGTCATTTCAGTTGCGGTATCATCACTCTTGATCTTTTCCATCTTGTACCCCTCAACCTCGATCCCGGCATCTTTCGCCTGAGCGGTTGCGGAGGTATCCTTCGGAGCCTGCTCTTGGCGGCCGACATCTTGTTTATCCGATGGGTTGAGTTTTTTTAGCAGATCCCGGCGGCGAACGACCTGTTCCGCCAAGGATGCAGCCGCCATCTTTTTGATTGCGATTTTGAATTTCTCAACCAGTTCAGGGCTCATGACACCGGGCAGGGAGATGATACTGACCACCATTTGATTGAGCATGGGGTTGTTGCAGGTATGATCACAACAGGCAACACCTTTGTGCACCACATTGACGGCATACTCCACGGCCAGTTTCCTCTTGGTTGCCTCGTTGGCGCGCCAATATCCCTTGCGGATGGTCTCCAGCATTCTGCCCGTCATGGACTGATAGGCCCAGGGACTTGCTCTATCAAAAAACTCCTTCAAATTCAGGTGGTACTTGTCCTCCACGTAGACTTGATAGACCTGCCGCCATACTCCATCATCCACCTTGTCAGGCGTGGTCATGTCCCACCCCCACAGGTAATCGGCAAAATGAGCCATCTCCCTGGCCCCGGCATAATCTTCCCTTTTCATGGCCTCAATCCACTTGGGGTTGAGATAGCGGCTACGCAGTTCCCGCCCCAGGTTCTTTGCCAGATCTTCAACCGTCACCTGTCCCGGCTTCTGCTGCCTGGTAATAACCGTTTCCGGAGTGTTGCCGGATTCCAGGCGTACAGCCATGGCCAACCCGCCGAGATACTGGAACATATCATCATTATCCATCAGCCCGTAGATATTAGATGATCTGGAGTGAACGGCGATTTCAACCCCGGCCAGATTTTCTTGCAGAAGATGACCGGCCGCCTTGCCCCAATGATCCCGGCCAAAGACAAACCCCATGCGGTTTTCATAAACCTTCGCGACCTGCTTCTCCGACTCCCAAATTCCGGAACTGGCGGCCATTTCCGCCACTCCGGTACCGTATGCCCCCGGTTGCTCGGAAAAGACCCGCAAACGGCTCAATTCCTCCGCCTCTTCCGGAGCAACCCCGGCAGCGAGCAAGTGCTGCCGTATATGAGCGCTGTTTTGACGCAACATATTGTCAATATCGGTCTGCCGGATAGCCATTTGTACGGCATCGTCAATAAATTTCAGTTTGTCGGGAAAGAGATCCCGGTAGAGACCAGAGGCATTAATCATGACATCAATCCGGGGACGCTTGAGCTGTTGGCCGGAGATGACTGTAAGGCCGGTCACCCGGCCATTGGCCGCCCATCTGGGCTTGATTCCCATGAGATACAAAATGGTGGACTCATTTACCCCTTCATTGCGCAGGGTCTCCGTGGCCCAGAGGACAATGGCGACTTTGTGCGGGTATCTGTTGTGGCTCAAACGATAGTTGGCAATAATATCTTCAGCGGCCCTTTTTCCCAGCTTCCAAGCGGCAGGCGTGGGCAATCTCTGTGGGTTGAAGCCATAGAAATTACGACCGGTTGGCAGACTGGCTGGATTGCGAACAGGATCATTTCCCTCTCCCGGGCGTACAAATCTGCCGTTCAGAGCAGCCAGTAACGCCGTCATCTCCGAGCTGCCGGAACGACGCAATCTATCTCTAATATCTTCCCTCTTTGCGTCCGGCTGCCATTGTTGGATGGCTGCCACCGTGTCCGACAATTCCCGCCCTTGCGGGCTCTTGCCAAAGGTGTGCAAGCCGTAGGGAATGAGGGTCATCTTGATATCATCGAGATAATGAATCAGCGGATGAATGATCTCCTCTTCGGGATTGGTATGTTCGCCATCATGATGAAGGGCCGTCTTTTCAGCTGCAAGATCTGCCATGATACCGGTACGCCCCACCAACGCCATAAGCTCTTTTAATTTGCCAGAGGCGGTGCTGCTCTTTCTGGCAACTGCCCGTTTGTACTCATTTATCAACTCGGACATCCGGGCATATTCCGCATACAGTCCCGACTCCTTCAACATGGGGGTAAGGTGGGAAATAATCACGCCACGCCCCCGCCTTTTCGCCTGGATTCCCTCGCCCACATCATCAACAATATAAGGGTAGATATTGGGAATACCACCAATCAGCACCTCGGGCGAACATGACGGTGATAACCCCGCCTGTTTTCCAGGCGTCCATTCGTAAGTGGCATGGGTTCCCAGGTGGATCATGGCATCGGCCTTGAAACCATGGTTGAGCCAGAGGTAGACCGCCAGATATTGATGATGGGGGTAGAGGGTGTTGTCATGGGTGAGTTTCATCGGCTCATCACTCCAGCCCCGCGCCGGTTCCGGCAACAGCACAAGGTTGCCGATGGTGACCGCCGGAATGATAAAATCATCACCCACCCGCATAATTTTTGTCTTCTCGGGCGGCCCCCACTGCGCCAGCATCTTGCGTTGGAATTCGAGCGGCAGCCTGGCAAACCACTTCTTATAGCGGCGTATTGGCAGCCGGATGACCTGGGCTGAGCGTAATAAACGGTCAAGTTCGCCCGGTGCCCAGGAGCCGATATTGCGGGCAGAGGTCATAATCAATTTCTTGATATCTTCTTGACCCAGCGTAAATGATGCCCCCGTCTGATAGCCATCTTCCCGCATGGCATGAATAATTTGCTGTAACGAAGCAAAAACATTGAGATAGCTGGCACCTATATTCTGTTTCCCCTGATGGTGGTTATAGAACATGATCGCCACCTTTTTACGGCTGTTATCAAGCTGCTGCAGGCGCAGCCATTGATGGATTCTCACCATAATCAGGTCGATGTTCTCGTTGATCGCCTCCTTGATAAAAAAACTCTTGCCTGTCTTGGGGGCGGTCATCTTACGTTTGGCACTGATGGGAGTAGGTTCGATAAGCCCGGATATCTCCGGGGTCGCAATGGACCAGGCAACCTCTGATCCACCAATACCCACCGGGCTCTGCCGCCATTCATCAATGGTATCCTGGTAAAGACTGATGGCGTTGAAAATTGGGACATCGAGCCTGACAAGATCCTCGGCAAGCGCAGGCGAGAGCGCGGAAGAGAATTTCAGGGAGAGGGCGACAAGCATGTCGATCCGGGGACGGCGTCTGGAATCGAGCAGGAATTTCTCAATCACTTCCTGGTCGTTACCAAAACAGGCCAACACCGTCAAATGCTCGGATTCCAGACGTTTGATAAGAGCCATGATCGGTTTTTTCTGGCCGGGGGTCAGAGATGACGAATAAAAGATGATACCCACCATCGGGGCATCAGGGTTATAACCTTTTCTGGTAGCTTGCCATTTTTGATAATCGGCAAATGAGGTAAATATATTCGGGGCATCGGGATGATAGATCCCCTTGCCAATCTCGGGTATAGGGGCCAAACAGGTAAATTTCGTGCCAAGGTGGCGATTGGCGACAAAGCGAAGCATATTGACGATATTTCGCTTGCTTACAGGGCGGTAGTAAGCAGCCACCTGGGCGTCAAAAATGAAACCTCGTTTTTTCAGGCGTTCGTCATCTGTGGAGCCCCGCAAGGCATAGACGATTTTGCCTGGCAGGGAAATATTATCCAGGAGATACTCTTCCAACTCATGCCCCATTACATCAACTACGATAACGCGGCTTTGTTCAATTCGCCCTTTCAGTGCCTCGCCGCCATCCTTCAGGTCCGAGGCGGAGACCACCTCTACATCAAGCCCTGTTCCCAATTCCTGCACGGCAAGCCTGGCCGGATACGAGTTCTGGTCAATGACCATCAGAGTGATGTCGGCGGCATAAACTGAAAACGGCCACAGCAGCAAAAAGAAAACGAATACATACCTTTTCATAGAGCCTCATCTTTCCCCGCGACACCGGCATAAATAGCGGCAAGACCTCTCGCCAACACCGGCGGCAAATCGAAATTTTCATTACTGATCTGCACTTTATGCCCGGCAATTTCCGATGCCACAGTCTCACACCATAGAGAAATGCCGTTACTATCCTGTATCAGGCCATGCTCGTAGTCGTCACTAACCGCCATAACGGCTTTCAGGAAGTCGGCATATTTTTTTTGCATAAGCACACCCTCCACCCCTTTCTGCAAAGAGGCGGCATCTACGACATTAAAATGTTGTGATAAAGCAAACAAATCGACTTTACGCTCCTTCAAACGCTGAAAAACCGATCTCTCAAGAACCAGACCGTTTTGCAGGTGGATGGCTTTTTGGACACCGTCATAGACAGCCTTGGCGATTAATTCCCCCATTTTTGAGTGACCGCCCGTGGAGTCAATGGCTTCGCCTGCGCCTTGCACAACAATGATATTATCTGTACCCGTACCGGTGGCCTGATTGCGGGAACGTGAAAAACTCGAACGGATATCCATATCCTGAAGAGCGGCGCTTTTGGCTTCGGTAGCAGAGATAATGGCTCTGGTCATGGCCCTGGGGCTTAACTCCATATTGCTCAGCAGGATGATATTGATCGTCCCTGGTTTCTCAACCTTGTTCCGGCTGTCTGGTTCGTAAAAGGCACCGCTATCGGCCCCCATACGAACGGCGTTCCCCGTTACTCCGGCCGTGACAAATGCCGTTACTTCCATGTCCCGGAATGTCTTTGTACTGACGGCCAGGTTGTCCATGTCCGCACCGGTAAAGAGCATGGCGGTATCACGATAATCAAATCCCAAAACAGCCATGGTCTGATCTCGCAGGGCGGCCAGGCCCTGTTGATGCCCCAGTCCCCAGGATGGAGGTGGAAAATAATGGTTGGCAACGGTGCTGATATGATCACGCTGTCCCTCAAGGGTGGAGACCACCGTCATTGGCCGCTTAAAGTGCAAGGCCAGCGTTTTATTACGAAAATCCTTGATATCACTCTCAATAATTTCGGCCTGCCGCACATAATCAAGATCAATGGCAACCGGCCTTCTGGTCACCACCTTTTCTGGCAGAACAAAATTTTTCGGATTGCCAAAGTCATCGCCATAAATTCCAGCTGCCAGCCAGGAAACAAAATAACCGCCATGGGTGGCAGCTCGACAGGTGAGATCACAGGGAAAGAAGAGGATTTTTTTATTACGCACTGCCGCCACATCACGCCAGCCTGGTTTGTTCAGGATATCCAAGACCCTTCGGTCGCCGCCGCAGCCATATACAACTTGCGGATCAAATTCTTGCCATTGCGCCAGAGAGACAGGAATAATCGCGCCCTTTTCGCCAAATTCCGGGGCGATCCCACCTGCCGCTCTGATATATTCGTTCTGAAAGGAATCATCACCCGGTGTCATAATCGTCTCCCGGCCCATAATTCGCATAACCCTCTGCCGTTTTGACTCAGGAATGAGGGATATTTTTTGCTGGATAAGATGGAGCCTGTTTTTTTCTTCGGATATGATCTTTTCAGCCTTTTCCTCCTTGCCGAAGATACGGCCAATGATCCTGATCTGGGCAAATGTTTGGTCAAGGCCTTGCGGGCTGAAATTCACCAGGGTTGCCTTTCCCGCAAACCTGCTCACAACCCCTTTCTGCATGGGGGAGTAAAAGATTATATCCGGTTTCTGCGCCGCCACTTTGTCCAGATCAGGGGATAGAAAACCGCCAACAATATTTTTGCCGGCGGTCTCCGGCGGAAGAACTGAATGGTAAGTTATGCCGCGCAACAGATCTGCGGCACCAAGGCGGGCGATGATCTCGGTTATTGACGGGACCAGGGAAACCACCCGCTGCGGCCGTTGGTGCAAAACGATTTTATTGGCGCTGGAGTCTCGAAAAGAGACCGCAATTTGCCCGGCATGCAGCGGGCCGGGCATAAATAGGAAAAAGATCATAATAAGGTTTGCGAGTGGCATAATACCAGCATTGTGCCTTTGCATACGATTATGGTCGTGCCCCTGTTCATATTTTTTTGGTATCATGGTTTCTCGTTTTGTTCCGGCACATAGACCATTGAACCGTCTTCCAAGCGATATGCTGTGCCCAGTCTCCGGCCTCTGCCTTTATTCTTGTTTTTTGAGACCTTTACTGCCTCAATCCGTTTGCCCTTCTTAGTGATAATCTCCAGGTCTCCATTGGCTGCCTGTTTGGTGATGGTCAGGTTTGTGTCCGGCCGCACAAGGTCTTCAAGGTGATAGGCTCCGAAAAGGGCAAGGAGAAGGCCGACGATAAACACCAACCCTAGATCAAAAAGATTAGCCACCCCGGACATGGGATCATTATCAGACAGGCCCTGTCCTCTGTCCTGATCACGCCTGAAATATCTCATCGTTTCAGTTCGCATAACAGCTCCATGTTTTTGATATCCT
Source organism: Mariprofundaceae bacterium (assembly GCA_027075825.1). Taxonomy (GTDB): domain Bacteria; phylum Pseudomonadota; class Zetaproteobacteria; order Mariprofundales; family Mariprofundaceae; genus AB-137-C09. The sequence goes on from JALSZZ010000106.1 coordinate 10,453, forward strand.
CCTCAATCCAACGCCGCTGTACGGTAAAAAACACATAGCTCAATATCCCCAGCGTCATGCCGACAACCGTGGTGGTGAAAGCGATAACCAGGTCACCGGAGAGGCGGCTGATATCTCCCTGGCCCAAGGCGGCAAGCCCTGTTCCCATGGGGATAAGGGTTCCTATCAGACCAAGTCCTGGGCCGACTCTGATAAGTATTTTCAGGCTGTCGAGAGTCCGCCAGCAGGTATGTTCCGTTTCTCGCAACAAATTCAATACCGTGATCTCCGAGCCGTCATTCTCGGGCAAACGGTTAAGTTTATCGGCAAATTCCTGAACCCTGAGAGGAAACTCGGTATATTTTTCGTTAATCAGGGCGCTTACCGTGTCGCTATGACGAGGCAATCTGCTTCTCTGCAGCCAGACCCCCGTAAAACGGCCGCAATAGACCAGCATCCAGACAATGAGAACAGATAAAATCAGGAGAACCGGCAGCAATAGTGAAGATGCCGACAGATAAATAAATGTTTTAAATACTGCCATTATATCCATGGTCTTTTCCTTAATGAGCGGATAAATCCAATAACCCAGGCACAAACCATTCCTGCCATAAACAATGTCAAGTGCTTCACGGGCAAGCTGGGAGAACTCCTGCCAAGGCGGTATATTCTGCCAAGGTCATTCACTTGGGGTACCACTGCTATGGTGACCAGAAAATATGCGGCAGCCAAAAGCATGACATACCCCAGGTCATGGTTTCTGTTTTTCCCTTCCCATCTGGACAGGACAAGACCGGTAGCTATCGCAAGAGAGATAAATCCAGTGGCAAACCACAGAAAAAACCACGGATTATCGGGCAAAAGATTTTCTAAAAAGGCACCGGCCAAAAATATCACCGACAGGCAGACCGGGCATGGCAGCGTGAGCAGCAACCAGCCATGACAGTTGCCACAATCATCTCTGCGGAGCAAAACCAGCCCCCAAATCATCAACAACGATGCCAGCAACAGGTGGATACTCATGCCATTTTTGAAAATAAGCATCCACCTGTCAAAATTGGCCATGACATCAAAACGGCGGACACCAAACCAGACACCTATAAAAACAAGGGAGTAGCCTGTCGCATAACCAATAATCGCCCCGATCTGTCGGCGAATTCCAGACTTACGCAAGAGGAATGACAGACCGGCCCCGCTTTTAAGCGCAAAAATTCCCACGCTAAAAACAAGGCCGACAATCAGTGATTTTACTTCCATCCTCTAAAACTCGTATTTATAGGAAGCAAAGATGCCGCGGCCGGGCTTGGGATAGCCTTTTTTCTCGTAATAATTGTGGTCAAGCAGGTTGTCTATTTTAAGGGATAGACGATGGTGTTCCTTGAAATTGTACCCCATGACCAGGTCCACCACGGTAAATGAGGGATACTCAACCTCGGGATAACCGGCGGTATTCCAATCGGTATCCTTCATCCGGCCCTGGGTTCGGCAGTTGAGTTTCCCGTCCAAGGTGCCGTCATCGTATTTCAGGCCGTAATTGATGGTGTATTTGGCGACATTATGAATATCCGCCATGCTGCCGCCGCTCTGCTCCTCCTCCGCCTTGAACATATGGGTGGAGTTGACAAAAAGCGTCAGAGAGCGTTCCCAATCCAACGGTGCGCCGATATCAAAGGAGAGCATGGTCTCCAGCCCCGCCATTTTGGCCGCAAGGCTGTTTTGGTAAGTGGTTGTGGTGCCGTTGGTGATGGTGGTGATCTTATCATCCACCTTGGTATGAAAATAGGTCACATCGAGAGAGAGGCCGGAGCGGGCAAGATCATACCCGACACCCAGGTCATAGGTAACCGAGGATTCTGGGTCCAGGTTGGGGTTACCTTTGGTGACATAGGTTGTAGAGCCAAAAACCTTCTCCGAATAACCCGCCAGTTGCGCGGCGGTTGGCGGCACAAAGGCCTTGCCAATGGTGCCGTGCAGCCTTACTCCCGCATCGAAGAGATAATTCAGTCCCGCCCTGGGGCTGAAAGTTGAGAAGGTCTCTGAGTTTGGGGTAAAATCGGTTTTGTAAGGGGTTGGTTTTGTCTCAACATTAAAGCTGTCGTACCTGCCGCCCGCTGTGGCGGTAAGATGCGCATCCATGAGCTTCCAGACAGTTTCAAGGTAACCGGCCCAATTCTCCCGGCCCTCATCGGGTGACCAAGGGGCCTTGCGGGAACCATCCTGATTATAACTGCGGGTCTCAACATCAATATTCTGATAATCAATACCGGCAATAAATCGTTGAGCCCCCCAACTGTATTCATCTTTAAGCTGCAGGCCCTGCCAGTTGGTTTCCGTATCATAACTGCGATACGGACTTACCTGGGTGTACGGTCCCCAGCCGGTGTAGTTTTTGTAATTTTCAGCTGTTTCATTTGTCTGGTAGGCAGTCATTGACAGGCGGTTGTTTTCGCCCAACGCCCCGCCAGCGCTAATATCAAAACCATAGCGGTCAATATCCTTGCTGCCTGAGGTCTCATCACCGTTATATATATCGCCAGGTGTCTCAATATCACGGCCATTATAGAGGTCGCTACTGACATCAATTCGCCAGTCCTTCGCCAAGTCCAGCCCGAAACGCAGAGTGCCGTTTTGTGTCTTATAGCTTGTATGGGCCCGCTTATCACCATTTCCCATGCGAAAATCGTCTGCCTGCTCAAATCTATTTGCCGAGAGATCAAAATCAATTTTATTGGTCAGGCCACCTCCTATGGCGGCCTTCTGGAAATTAGTTTCAAATGAGCCAAATCCAGCTTCAGCCGATCCGGTCAGTTTACCGGTATTCTTTTTTGTAATAATATTAACGACACCGCCCATGGCTTCACCGCCATACAGGGACGAGGCCGGGCCTTTGAGGACTTCTATGCGGGCGATATTGTCGCTTAGAATAGTGGCAAGGTTGGTGGCCCCGGCAGGGCGGCCGTTAATGAGGATGAGAGAGTGCTTGGTGATGCCGGAATATTCCGGCCTGAAACCACGAATACCTATGCCGGCCAAGGCCCCTGGATATTCAATAACACCTATGGAGGCATTCTTTTTTAACTGCTCAGTAAGGGTATCGCCCGCAGTCTGCTCTATGTCCTGCTGACTGATGACCTCCACCTTGGCCGGAATCTCTTTGATGTTTTCCTTGCTGCGGGTGGCGGTGACAACCACCTCCGGCAGGGTCGTTACGTTGCTTGCTGTCTCCGGGTTTACGGAGGCTGTGGCATGCTGGGGCAGGGGGGTAAGGCAGAGGGCGACAAGAGGTACGAGTTTTTTCTTCATTAAGGCATCTCCTTTTCCATTTTCCCACGCAATTTTGTTGCCTGGGATGTTTTAGGGCCGGAGATGGTTGCAAAAAAGCAAAAAAAATCCCCGGACCGATAATAAAATCGATTCGGGGAGTCCCTGATTTTCCACGAATAACACACGGCGCAGCCCCTTGTCCACGAGGGCTGGCATCTACATTTTCAGACAGGTCTTCTGACTCCCGGATCATCCTTGTCCTGCGTCTTCCCAACCTCTAATAAAGAAGTCAGTGACATAATGCAGGACTCGTCCCCAGTCACAGCGGCGGGCCCGTCCCGGATTCACACCGGGTTCCCTATTAAGCTCCGTTAGGAGCATCTGAAAAATTGCGACGATGATAACCGTGTTTTTATTCTTTTTCAAGAGAAAAAGCACCTGTACCACATAACTGTTCTCAAGTACAAATTACCAATTACACGCCAACATTTCTCGGCCGGGATAAGGTAAGGTAGTGTCTGTCTACGAAGCGATAACCAACTGATTTAGAGGTGGTCCCCAAAATCAGGACAGCGTGTTAAGGTGGATTCCACAACACACTGACAGAAGGAGGAACACCTGATGAGCAAGACCAAACGCAAACGCTATTCACCCGAATTCAAAGCCA
>JALSZZ010000107.1 GCA_027075825.1 Mariprofundaceae bacterium
CGATGTGCGGCAGTTTACGGAAAAACCGGATCTGGCACATGCCACAGCCTTTGTTGAAAGCGGGGAATATTTCTGGAACTCCGGCATGTTTGTCTGGCGGGCTTCGGTGATTTTATCGCAGATTCGCCAGCACCTTCCTGAGGTGGCTGCTGTCGTTGACGATATGCAACATGCCATGGCCCAGGGTGAGCGGCTGAATGCAGTGATGAAGCGTATGTTTTCGCGCATGCCGGATATTTCGATTGATTACGGCGTGCTGGAAAAAGCTGAGGGTATCCGGCTGGTGCCTTGCGATATTGGCTGGTCGGATGTTGGTAGCTGGGATGCCGTGCATGAAATTTCTGATCGTGATGCGAATGACAATGTCGTACAGGGCAATGTGCTGGCTGTTGATTGTTGCAATACGCTGTTGCGCAGTTCTTCCCGTTTGCTGGCGGCAGTGGATGTGGAAAACCTGATTGTGGTGGAAACCGCTGATGCCGTGCTGGTGGTGCCGCGTGACAAAAGTCAGAGCGTGCGCAAGATTGTGGACAGACTCAAGGCTGACAACGCCAGTGAACATCTGGAACATGTGACGGTCAAACGCCCCTGGGGATCCTACACCGTACTGGAAGAGCAACAGGGCAGCGGCTACAAGATGAAACGCATCGAGGTGTTGTCCGGCGCCAGATTAAGCCTGCAGGCCCATCAGCATCGTTCGGAACACTGGGTGGTGGTCTCTGGTACGGCGACCGTTACCTGCGGTGATGAAGTGAAGCTGGTCACCAAAAACCAGAGTACCTATATTCCGGTGGGTAAGATGCACCGACTGGAAAACCGGGGCAAGATTCCGCTGGTGATTGTTGAAATTCAGGTGGGTGACTACCTGGGTGAGGACGATATTGAGCGTTTTGATGATGCTTATGGCAGGGCGGACTAAGGCGTGCGAATGGCTCCTGTTGAAGACCCCGTGCTGGCGCGATTACATGAGTACTTTACGCAACAGGATACACTCAGGCTGGTGATGATTTTCGGTTCTGTTGCCCGTCAGCAACAGCGTTTTGACAGCGATATTGATATAGCCATACTGATGGCGCACGAGCTTTCCATGGATGAAAAAAAAACATTCATTGAGGATGTCGCCGTCATCACGGGGCGTGCCGTGGATTTGGTTGATCTGACCACGGCAGGCGAGCCTTTGCTGGGGCAGATTCTTGAGTATGGACTGGTATTGCTTGGTGAGTCTTCGGTATATGCCAGCCTGTTAATTCGGCATTTTTCCGAACAGCTGGATTTTCTCCCTTACCGTCAACGGATGCTGGAGCAAAGAAGACGAGCATGGATCGGCTGATCGTTGAAGAAAAACTGGAATCATTGCGCCGGTGTCTGGCACGTATTAGGCAGAAATGTCCGCCCACAGTGAATGCGCTGATGGATGATATTGATGCTCAGGATATTATCACGCTCAACCTGACCCGCGCAGTGCAGTTATGCGCGGATATCGCTGCACATCTGGTAGCTGAAATGGATGACGTAAGGCTGCCAGACAGTACAGGTGGGTTATTTGATGCTCTGGCGAAAGAAAAAGTACTGAGTGATGCGGTTGCAAGACGTATGCGCAAGGCAGTGGGTTTTCGGAATCTCGCAGTGCATCAGTATGAGGAAGTCGATTGGCATATCGTGCATGTGATATGTCAGCAACACCTTGATGATTTTTATAAATTTGCAAGGGCTGTGACTGACTGGCTCGATCAGGGCAGATAAAGTGACATCGCAGTCTGACGATTTAACTACAGTGCGCAGGATTGTGTTGAACTATCTGGGGCGCTGGCCGGTTCGGGTGTATTTGTTTGGTTCCCGGGCGCGAGGCGATGCTGTGCCCGGCTCGGATATCGATATTGCTTTGCTGCCTGAGGCTGATATGCCGGTGGACTGGCTGGCAGGCCTGCGCGAGCAACTGGAAGCCAGCCATGTGCTTTGCGCCGTCGATGTGCTGAATGTACGCGATGTCAGTGACGACATGCGGCGAAAAATTTCGCGTGAGGGCATATTGTGGAGCGATTGAAAGAACGCCTGGCTCAGGCTGATCGTGCTCTGACCACGCTGGATGAGGTGCTGTGTGACAACAATCCTTCATCCATTATGCGTGATGCAGCGATGCAGCGTTTTGAATACAGTTTTGAAGCGACATGGAAAACAGCGCAGCGTTATTTGAGAATCGTCGAAGGCCGTGTGGAAGCATCGCCAAAGTCTGTGATTCGCGCTTCTGTTGCTGCTGCCTTGTTGACAGAAGAAGATGGCAGAATAGCCATGGCCATGGTTGATGATCGTCATCTGACATCGCACACGTATAACGAAGCACTGGCGCAGCAAATATTTTCACACCTGCCGACGTATGCCCGCATCATGCGGATGTGGTTGCAGACGTTGCGTGAAGGAAGCAAAGAGGAATAACACGAATGAAAAAAGCATTGATCACCGGCGTGACCGGGCAGGATGGCTCCTATCTGGCTGAGCTGTTGCTGGAGAAAGGCTATGAAGTACACGGTATCAAGCGTCGCGCTTCTTCCTTTAACACCCAGCGTGTGGATCATATTTATCAGGATCCGCATGAAACGCACAAGAATTTTTATCTGCATTATGGCGATCTCACAGATTCTTCCAATCTGACACGCCTGTTGCAGGATATTCAGCCGGATGAGGTCTATAACCTTGGTGCGCAGTCACATGTGGCGGTGAGTTTTGAATCACCGGAATACACCGCTGATGTGGATGCCATGGGAACCCTGCGTCTGCTGGAAGCGATTCGTCTGCTGGGACTGGAGAAAAAAACACGCTTTTATCAGGCTTCAACATCGGAGCTTTACGGCAAGGTGCAGGAAATTCCGCAAAAGGAAACCACACCGTTTTATCCCCGTTCGCCCTATGCGGCAGCCAAGCTGTATGCTTACTGGATTGTGGTGAACTACCGCGAATCCTACGGCATGTATGCCTGCAACGGCATTTTGTTTAATCACGAATCGCCGCGCCGTGGCGAAACCTTTGTGACGCGAAAGATTACCCGGGGACTGGCCAATATTGCTCAGGGACTGGAATCATGCCTGTACATGGGCAATATGAATGCGCTGCGCGACTGGGGGCATGCCAAAGATTATGTGCGCATGCAGTGGATGATGTTACAGCAGGAAGCAGCAGATGATTTTGTAATTGCCACGGGCGTGCAGTACTCTGTGCGGCAGTTCATCGAATGGTCAGCGGCTGAGCTTGGTATCAGCCTGCGTTTTGAAGGCGAGGGCGTGGATGAAGTGGCTGTAGTCACTGCCATCGAGGGTGATAAGGCACCGGCAGTTAAGGCTGGCGATGTGATTGTGCGTGTGGATCCCCGCTATTTCCGGCCTGCTGAAGTAGAAACGCTGCTCGGCGACCCGGGCAAAGCGAAGGAAAAGCTCGGCTGGACACCGCAGATCACCACGCAGGATATGTGCGCGGAAATGGTGGCGGAAGATCTGAAGGTAGCCAGGCGACATGCCCTGCTGAAAGCACACGGGCATGATGTGCCGGTTGCGCATGAATAATAGCCGGAACACATGCGTTTGACTGAGCGTCAGGCTGCGCTGATCCGGCAAGAAGTGTCGCGTTGTTTTGGTACGCATTCACAGGTCTGGCTGTTTGGTTCGCGTGTGGATGACGAAAAAAAAGGCGGCGATATTGATCTCTACATCGAGCCTGCTATGCAACAGCC
>JALSZZ010000108.1 GCA_027075825.1 Mariprofundaceae bacterium
CTGGATGATGTGACGCGGGCCATTGATGCAGCCAGCGCCATGGCCATTCCTGCTGATCAGAAGATTTTGCACATCCTGCCGCAGGAGTACATTATCGACGATCAGGATGGTATTCGCGAGCCGGTGGGGATGAGCGGTATCCGTCTGGAGGCCCGGATTCATATGATTACCGGCGCTGTGTCATCAGCGCAAAACCTGATCAAGTGCTGTAATCGCTGCGAACTGGATGTTGCCGATATGGTGCTTGAGCAGGTTGCTTCCAGCGAGGCTGTGCTTAGTCAGGATGAAAAAGATATTGGCGTAGTGCTGGTCGATATTGGTGGCGGCACTACTGATCTGGCGATTTTTATTGACGGCGCGATTCGTCACACAGCAGTGATTCCCATTGGTGGCGACCACCTGACCAACGATCTGGTGGTGGGTCTGCGCACCTCGGCACGCGAGGCAGACCAGCTGAAAATCAAGCATGGTGCCTGCATGGTGGAGATGACCGATCCGGAAGATGTGATTGATGTGCCCAGTGTTGGCGGTCGTCCGCCCCGGCCTATGCCGCGTCAGATTATGGCCCAGATTCTGGAGCCGCGTGTGCAGGAGCTTCTGGAACTGGTCAAAGTGGAAATTCAGCGCTCCGGTTATCAGGAACTGATCGCCGCCGGACTGGTACTGACCGGCGGCAGTTCACTGCTGGAAGGCATGGTAGAGCTGGCTGAAGAAACATTTGATGGCTTGCCTGTACGCATGGGCAGGCCGCAGGGTGTTGGCGGACTGGTGGATGTGGTGTCCAGTCCGATGTACGCCACCGGCGTGGGACTGTTGATGTATGGCAATCGCTATCGTCAGCGCAATACGAATGCCACGCCAACATCACCACGCCACAGCGGCGGGCGGAGCAATGCCTCTCCCGGTTTGTGGCAGCGCATGCGACGATGGTTTGGCGATGCAGGCTGATGCAGCAATAACCATGGGTACGATAAGACAACAGATTTTTCATAACGGCACAGACAGACAGGGGAAGAAGTGATGTCCATTTATTACGAACTTGATGAAACCAGCGGCCAGATGGCCAGACTCAAGGTTATCGGTGTAGGCGGCGGTGGCGGTAACGCACTGAATAATATGATTGACCATCAGTTGACAGGTGTTGATTTCATTGTGGCCAATACCGATGCGCAGGCCATTGAACGAAGCCGGGCAGAGACCCGTTTACAGCTGGGTTCTGAGCATACACGCGGGCTTGGTGCCGGGGCTAATCCACAGATCGGCAGGGAGGCGGCTGAGGCCGAGCGCGAGCATATCCGCGAGTTATTACAGGAAACCGATATGGTGTTCATTACTGCCGGTATGGGTGGTGGCACGGGAACTGGCGCAGCACCGGTGATTGCCGAGATTGCCCGCGAAATGGGAATTTTGACAGTCGCTGTTGTCACCAAGCCCTTTTCCTTTGAAGGGCGCAAGCGGTTGCGTCAGGCAGAAGAAGGTATTGCTGAACTGCGTCAGCATGTAGATACGCTGATCACCATTCCTAATCAGAAACTGATCGGTGCGGTGGGTAAAAACACGCCGCTGATGGAGGCTTTTCGCAAGGCGGATGAGGTCTTGTTGCAGGCGGTGCGCGGTATTTCTGATTTGATTGCCAATGCTGGTTATATCAATGTGGATTTTGCCGATGTGCGTTCGGTAATGAGTGAAAACCGTGGCATTGCCATGATGGGCGCTGGTGCAGCCAGCGGCGAGAACCGTGCCTGTGCCGCCGTTGAAATGGCGATTTCCTCACCATTGCTGGAAGATATGGATATTCATGGCGCGCAGGGTATTCTTATCAATGTGACCGGCCCGACTGATATGGGATTGCATGAAGTCACCGAGGCTGTTTCCATTATTGAGGGCATGGTCGATGAAGATGCCAACATTATTTTCGGTTGCGTTAATGATGAAACGCTGGGCGATGAATTACTGGTGACAGTAGTGGCTACTGGCTTGTGCGAGTCATCACAAAAATTGCAACAGGAAAGCAAGCGCATTCCCATGCCAACAGCGGCTGCCACACGTCCGGTTGCACCGCCAGCAGGCAATGTGCCCATGGGCTCACGCTTTAATTATCAGGGAAGCGAACAACCTGCTACTTCGGTACCACGCCCCAGTCATTCCAGCCACAAGGCTTCCAATGCCGTGTCTGCCTATGATGAGGAGCAATTATCGATTCCCACATGGATTCGTAAACAGGCTGACTGATTGGTATCAGCCTGCGCCAGTCCGTGCCTGTTGTCTGTCGAAAAACTGGAACGTGGCCTTGCCTATGGTGAGGCCTGTTTCGAGACGTTTCGGGTGATCAACGGCAGGGTCTTTGCCTTGCCTTATCATGGACAACGACTGAGCCGGGCCGCAGCAGCCTTTGGCTGGTCTGTTGATGGTCATACGTATTGTCGGCAGGCCGTTGAGCAGGCGCGCCTGCATGCGGCTGATGATGTATTGTTGCGCCTGACGCTGACCGCCGGTACGCAGCCCTGGGGTCTGTTGCCAGCGAATGCGCCGGTGACCCATGCTTATGTGCAAATACTGCCAACACCGGCAAGATCGCCGCTGCGGCTGATGAGTCTTGATGCCAGCGCCTTTCCACTGCGACCCAAAATAGCGAAATACAGTGCCGATTATGCCGATTTTTTGCGTCTCTTTCAGCTTTACCGCACACGTCTGGGCAGTGAATACATGCCGTTATGGACGCTTGATGGCAGGGTGATCAGCACCATGACGGCCAATATCCTGTTATGCATGGATGGTCAGTGGCTGACACCGGATGATGCGCGCTGTCTCCCTGGCACTGTACGGCAGCATCTGCTGAATGCCGGTGTGCTCCGTGTTGCTCCCTGCTCGTCGGCGATGCTGCAACAGTGTCAGGCTATTGCCTGTTGCAACAGCAGTTTGTTTGTACAAGCCGTTAGCTGGCTCGACGGTCGCGCTTTCGATAACGAAACTAACCATGCCTTCATATCACCGTTACTGGATGCCCTGCGAGGGCATGATGGTGTGCCTTGTTAAAAAAAGCTGTTATTGCCTTCATTGCGCTGTTTTTGCTGCTGCTCACTGTCGCTGCCTGGCGATATGAGCAGGATATTCGTATGTCGCGCCATGTCGCGGAAGTTCATATCAATATTGCGCAAGGCGCAGGCCTGCAGGCAGTAGCCAGACAACTGGAGCAACAGGGGGTGATTGCTTCCGCACTGATGTTTCGTCTCTATGTTCAGTGGCAACAGCAACAGGGGAATATCAAGGCAGGTCAGTACCGCTTTGCCGGTGATATGAGCGCCAGAGATGTGCTGAATCGTTTGCTCAGGGGGGATGTTGAGCAGCGCAGCGTTACCATTGCCGAAGGCTTGCGCAGTGAACAGGTATTGGCACAGTTGGCCAGGCAAACACATACACCGCTTAAAGACTGGCAAAACGCCATGCAGTCCCTGGCTGGCGATGCGCAGGAAGGTATTTTGCTGCCGGAGACTTACCAGTACAGCTTACCCGTCAGGCCGCTGAAGATACTGCGCCGCATGCGGGATGCGCAACAGGCTGTGATTGATGAACTGACCAGTACTGACACGCCCGGTGCCCGCGATATTCGTATCATTGCCTCCATTATCGAAAAAGAAACCGCTATGGAAGAAGAAAAAGCGCTGGTGTCCTCGGTGATCCACAACCGCTTACAGCGACACATGCCTTTGCAAATGGA
>JALSZZ010000109.1 GCA_027075825.1 Mariprofundaceae bacterium
CTTCGTCCTGCTTGCCCAGTTGAATCATGGCTTCATTAACATACAGGCGCCGATAAGCATGTGAGCAATCAAAACGTGTGGTATATTTACGATACATGGCCAGCGTATCCCGCCATGCCTGCTGTTTTTGCTGGCGTTTTAACAGCAGCTCTGTTTTGTGATCACGGATACTTTGACGCAATGCCGACGATGGTTGCCAGCCGGGTTTCTTTTTTCGGGTATCGGCTATCAGGCGACGTAGCTGACTCAGTCTGCCCTGATGCAACAGCTTCCACATCGGACGTTCATCAACAGCAACGGGTTCAGATGATGGTGTATTGGTATGTGTGACTTTCTGCGCTGGTGTTTTCGCAGCAGGTGACCGGGAATCATGCTCGTTCTTCAACAGCGTATGATTACTTCGGATGACTTCCATCACAGGCTGATCAATACATTGTCCCTGTGCAGGCATGAAAAAGCACAACAGACCCAACCCGATTATCGCTGTCATCACCTTCATGTTGTTTCTCCCTCTTGCTGTTTCCATGCCATCTGGCAAAACATTTGCAACGCCGCCTCATAACTGTTGATATGCTTGTACCAGATAACTTCAGGCCAGCGCTGTGCCTGATTCAGCACATGTTCTGTCAGCAGAAAAATCGCATGTGGAACAGCAAAATCCTGCCGCAAATGCACCTCATCGGTTTCCAGTTGCAGGCGGTCCGGTGCCCAGCCCTGCATGCTGAACAACTGCCAGAAACGATGACAGGGGGTAAGCGCATCCTTTTTCCCGGCCCAGGCGAGAAACAATGGAATACGTATGGCATCATAGGAAAATACAGCGGGACGGGCGGCCCACGGTGTCAGGCTGCCATCATCGGCCAGGTGCAACCAGTCGGGCGGCAACTGCCAGCTACCAAAGCGGGCATGGGCAAGAATTTTTATGGCGCTGTCAGCCAGTGCCTGCCAGTTCAGGTGATGATCTTCCTGTGCCAGTTCGTTAAAAGCCGGAAAAACCCAGTACGACGGGTTCAACACCATACCATGATCAACGGGGAAGCCTTCGGCGGCCGGGCGCAACACCTCGCCAAAAATCGTGCGGCGCTGTAACCCGGCCAGTGATGCAGTAATTTTTCCGGCTTCCTCGCGGTAAGCTTCGTCATGCCACAGCCGTGCCGCACGATACAAGGCCCAGGCTGCAACAATATCCGCATCCGTGGCGTTATTGGCATCCAGTACCCGTTGTTCTTCCTGCCGCCACAGCCAGGAAAGCAGGTGGTCACCGGGGCGTTGCTGCAAATGCGCTTTCGTCCATTGCCAGAGACGATCAAACATTGCCTCGTCGGCATAGGCTGTGGCCAGCAGCATGCTGTATGCCTGCGCTTCCGAGTGCGTCACCATATGTTGCGCTTCGTCAATCACGCGCCCGTCACTGGTCACAAAGCGGCTACAATAGGTTTGCCAGTCGCTCTGCTGCATACTGTGTGCCGGTGGCGGTATTTCGCTCTGACAAGCGGTCATGAACATGAGCACAAGGCACAGTAGCCAATCACGCATAACAGCATCAGGGAGCAATATCCGGATTTGTCTGCTGGCGGTAACGAACCAGCACCCAGCGCGTTAACAAACTGACGATCAGCAACAGCGCCAGCAAAAAGCTGAGCAGGAAAACCGGATACTGAATGGCAAAATATTTCAGTCGCTGCAACAGGGAGATATCGCCAATATGGTATTGTGTCGAACCCAGTTCCAGTACATTGTAATCAAGAGCGTCTGTGGTTGTGCCATGCCCCCAGAACAGCACATCGCCATGCGCATCGTTTAATCGTGGCCACAGCGTAACCAGATCATTGATGGCCGCACGTAGCTGGCTGATATCGTCAGCCAGCAGCAAGGTCATCGTGCCATTCGGATGCTTCGGGTTCTCCATCTGCATCATGATACCTGAATTTTTCAGAATTTGCGCTGAATGAGCGATGCGGGTCTGATAATAGCCGGATCCGGAATGTGGGTTGCGATCATTCCACCAAAAAAGCTGATACAACGCTTCCAGTCTGGAAATGGTTTTTTTGCCCAGTGTTGCAGGGTTACGCAGCATCGGATGGTTAATGACACCTGCCTCACCAAGATCAACGGGGGCGTGCTGCCACAATGCTGGCTCAATATCGCCCAGACTGCTCAGGCGGATGATATTGGCATGCCCGTCCGCCTGATCGCTTACCGTCAGATCATATACGGCATCCCCTTTAAGCTGACCAATTCTGGCGGCCAGGGTCCAGGCAGCAGCAAGCGTATCGGCATTGATTGTCGGTACCAGGATAACCTGGTCTCCCTGACTTCCCAGATAAGGAAAGCCTGTATTCAGGGTATAATAAAGGTCAGGCATGGCAACAAAATGGGGTGCGTCAGGAATGCTCAGGGTAGAATCGTCGTAGAGCGTCATCAGCAGATTATCCGTGCTGCCCGTGGTGCAGTTGCTGCCGGTATTGGCATGCATGCGGCTTTCAAAAACAAATTCATTCAGGCCAGGGCGGAAGGCATACATGGGAATGTTGATGCGATAATCCGTGACCTGCAAGCCACGCGGATCACCCAGCGACATGCTTTGCAAAAACACCTGGTTATGGTAAATATTCATCACCGAATCGGGACGCAGGGCTGCGCCATAGCTGAAATGCAACGATAACCCGACTTCAGAATGATTGCGTGAGAACAAATCGGGCGGTAACCACATCTGCACGCGAACATGATCATGCAATCCCTTTAATGTGCGTGTTTTATAACCGAGATCGGCAAAAGTGTAGGTCTTGCCTGCCATGGTTGCCTTGTGTGCAGCATAAGGGGAGGGTTTAGCAGGTTCAATGCTGCGAATATCCATCACTGCGGTGGCTTGCAGAGGTAGTGAAGACCATGTCAGCACCGAGGCAACTTTTTCCAGGGAAGCCTCGTCTCTGGCAGTAATCAGCAATAAAAAATAGCCGGGAGCATCATCACGCGGTAACAGGGCAATGCGTCCGATCTGTTTGCTGGCCGGATGATGCAACGCAGCAAACCTGCGAGCTTCAGCATATGTGCCAAAGAGCACCACATCCTGATTTTTGGGCAGGGCTGCCAGTGAGTGCAACAAGGGTACGGCATCAATCAGCAGCGGCTCGCGCGTTTTGCTGCCAAGTTCCTGAGCCAGTGTTGTGCCGGCATGACGATGAGCATCGCTGGTGCCCAGTGCTGCCAGTGTGATGTGCTGCTCGCCCCAGTTAAGACGGGACAGCCAGTGATCCAGTTCAGTCAGTTTGTCAGGCACAGGTTTAAGCGTGCCGGTAACTGAAATATATGAGTGTGCCATATCAATATTGGTCCACAGTTCAGGACTTCCCGGGTCTTCGCAATCGGCGCGATAATGCTGGGAAACTTCAATACTAAGGTAGTTATCACCGCTGTTTAGCCATTTGGCAGGAATATTGGCGTTTATGTTGTTGTCAGGAAAATCAGTAGTTAGCGGTATCTGGCCAATAACGCCGTCATTCCAGCGAAGACGAATCTGGGAGCGTTCGCCAAGCAGGGCAACAGAACTGGTGAACTCCACATGAATATGCACATATTGGGGGTTTACCCGATAAGGCATGGGAATGCGCAGCCTTTCTGCGCTTTCGGTTTGGCGCAACTCAAGAAACTTCTGCTGTTCATTATCCTGGTAGAATGCCGATAACGGCATGCGGGCTTGCCAGGGAGTAGCAGTGGTAGTGCTGTTGTCTGCATTGATTGCTGCGGACGAAGCCGCCGCATCATTCTCATTGACGGGTTGCTCCGCCATGGTGTCAGGAGCAGACCGGGCAAGCACAGCCTGAGATATCAGCAAACACAGCATCACAGCGAAGAGGGTTAATCTTTTCATGTACTTTCTCCAACATATGGATTTGACCATTTTTTCATTCTGTCAGTGGTTTCATTTGATCACTGGTGACAGTAGCCCAAAAACTGCATGATTTAACATACTTCAGATGAAGACGTGATGGATGACCGGCCCCTGAAGGGGGACAGCAGGCGCATCCATAAATGCTGAAGTCCGTATTTCACCGCCGTTAGCAGAAAGATGGCACCCTGAGTAATGGTGGACTGCTGATGTTTGCTGATCAGTTGGCGTTGCCAGCGGTGACTCTCGCCATACAGATAGTTGATAACCATACGACGTTCCCGAATATGGGAAAAACGAAAAGAAACACCGGCGACCAGGGTCTTTTTGTCACGAAACATTCCCTCACGCAGGCTATGCACCTGAACAGCAATTTTGGAACCAAAGCTGAGAATAGTACTAACCGCTTTGCTATGGTTTTTATCAGAAAAACGAAGCACGCCCTGTTTGATGTTCAGATCCCTGACCCATTCGGGCAAGTGCAGACAGGCGCCTGATTCTGTCATATCGGTAATATGGCAAGGGATATGCCTGCCGTCGATCTCAAGGCTGGCCACTTTCTCAACGGCAATACGGGGGTGCCTTCTGACTTCCCGTTTCTCAATCAATGCCCCCAGCGCAGCCAGTGTGAAAATAATATTATAGCTGTTCCATGCCAGTGATACGACCACCTGGTTGTACAGTCCGGGGTCATGCATGAGTAACCAGCCACCGTACACGGAGGCAGCACACTGAATGCCCAGCAGGATATAAAAACGCCATGCCAGTGGCGAAAGACTGGTGTCTTCATGACTGACTTCCTTGGGCGTAACTTTAAACTTTTGCCCCTGTGGCTTAAACAGGGTGCGCAATACCGTCCCGGAAAGCATCACGGCATTTATCGTGTCGTAGATTTCGGAAACAAAAGCCCATCGCACACGACCATACAACACATTCAGTACCAGGTAGAGACCAATGAGGTAGGGAATCAGGTACAACATAATCTCACTGGGCGGCGCCGCAAAGAACACCACACCGAAAACCAATGCGAAAACGGGGGTGAAAATAAAAACCACGCGCGCCAGTACAAAAAACCAGTAGGCGATGCAATTGATATAACTGATGCGCTGGGGGAAGCTCAGCCCCTTGCGAAACAAGGGGTTTTTCATGCGCAATAACTGAATCATGCCTGATGCCCAGCGTTGACGCTGGATAGTCATGGCTTCGATGGTTTCAGCGCTAAGCCCTGCCAGCACCGGAATGTGCAAATAAGCGGTGCGACAGCCTTTGCTCAACATTTCCATTGATGTATCGGCATCTTCCACAATGGTTTCGGTACACAGACCGCCAACCATTTCCAGCGCTGAACGTTTGATCAGCGCACCTGAACCGCAGAAGAAACCGGCATTCCAGTTATCCATACCGCGCAGTCCCATGGTATAAAACATGTCGCCTTCGGCAGGCATTTTCCGCGATGCATGCAGGCTTTTTTCCACCGGATCCTGGTTGATCATATGATGGGGTGTCTGCACCAGCGCAATATCCGGGTGTTTGAGAAAAGTGCCAATGGTAAGTTCAAGGAAGTTCAGTGTTGGCACATGGTCAGAATCCAGTACCAGAATAATCTCGCCCTGTGTTTTCGGCAGGGCAGCATTGATGTTGCCTGCCTTGGCATGCACATTATCCTGACGGGTCAGATAATGAGCGCCGGTTTCTTCGCATAATTGTTGTAACACACTGCGCCGTTTTCTGGCCAGGCGACCAGCCTCACCATCGCGCGCGCAACGACCGTCAGTGCCACCATCATCAAGCAAATACACGCGTAACTTGTCAGCCGGATAGATAATGCTCGTGGCGGCCAGCAAAGTGGTACGCAACAGTTCCGGGGATTCATTATAGCTGGGAACAAACACATCCACCGTTGGCAGGTCATCACGATCCATATCAAAAGGCACGGGCTCGCGGCGCAGGGGATGAATCACCGTGAAAGAGCCGAGGAAATACAGGGCAACAGAAAATACTTCAGCAATCAGCAGCATGAGTGAAAGCAGCAGTGACAGTGTATCATCATGCCAGGGGATGGAGTATTGTATGCGCCAGATCAGGTAACGCAGTGCCAGCACGCCAATCAACACCAGCAACAGCAGCCGGGTCAGTCGCAATGGCCGGGCATCGTGCAGGGTTCGCAGATAACGTATCCGCAAGAACAGAATCATCAATAGTGCGCTGGCACTGAGAATGAATTGTTCCCGGTTGTACAGATCAATGCTGGCCATATAGATCAACAGGGAGGCGGCAACAGTCCACAGTATCACTGGCAGCCAGTGGTGAAAACGTTTGTCTGGCATCATTTTTTCCCTCTCCGGTGAAAGGGTAAGAAATAATACTATGTTGTCAATGGAAAAAATTCCCTGTATCCGGGATGAATGTTTGCGCTGGCCATGAACAGCGATGATCTTCCCGGATGTTGTTCATCTTTGATTTGCCAGATACTGCTGATATTTCACTGTGCCTGGAGAAGGCATCAGCAAGTTTGCTATTCTGCGGCAGAATTCTAGGGTTCAGTCGCGTGCAAGGAGGCCTGCTGTTTTGTTCAAGAGAATTTTCGTTGCCAATCGTGGTGAATGCGCCATACGCATTATTCGCTCATGCAAAGAGCTCGGCATTGAAACCGTAGCGATTTATTCTGAAGCGGACAGTCACGCGCTGCATGTCAAAAAAGCGGATCAGGCGGTGATGATTGGCCCGGATCCGGTCAAAAGTTATCTGAATATTCATCGCCTTGTGGACATTGCAGTTAAATACAAATGCGATGCGGTGCATCCCGGCTATGGCTTTTTATCCGAAAACCCGGATTTTGCGCAGGCGGTGCTGGATGCCGGTATCAGCTATATCGGTCCTTCGCCGCAGGCGATTGAGGATATGGGGCTGAAAACCCGTGCCCGTGAAGCCATGATTGCCGCTGGCGTGCCGGTGATTCCCGGTTCGGAGCAGCCGCTTGAAAGTGAAGCGGATGCCTTGTCACAGGCGCATGCCATGGGTTATCCGGTCATGCTCAAGGCGGCCGCCGGTGGTGGCGGACGTGGCATTCGCCGTTGCGATAACGACGATGAATTACGTGAGAACTATGTGATTACCCGCCGTGAAGCGATGGCTGCCTTTGGCAGTGATGAACTGTTCATGGAAAAGTGTATCGTCGAGCCGCATCATATTGAGTTCCAGATTCTGGCTGATCAGCATGGCAACTGCGTGCATTTGTTTGAGCGCGATTGCTCGATTCAGCGTCGTAACCAGAAACTGATTGAAATTGCCCCCTCTTCGTTTTTAACGCCAGAACTGCGTCGGCAAATGGGCGAAGTGGCGGTGAAGGCTGCCAAAGCTGTGGAT
This sequence comes from Mariprofundaceae bacterium, assembly GCA_027075825.1. Taxonomy (GTDB): domain Bacteria; phylum Pseudomonadota; class Zetaproteobacteria; order Mariprofundales; family Mariprofundaceae; genus AB-137-C09. Next base: position 7,256 of record JALSZZ010000109.1, read on the forward strand.
TATGTGAATGCAGGCACGGTAGAGTTCCTTGTGGACAAGGAGCGGAATTTCTATTTCATGGAAATGAACACCCGTTTGCAGGTAGAACATACCATCACGGAGAGCATTACCGGGGTCGATATTGTGGCGCAACAAATCGCCATTGCTGCGGGTGAACCATTGCCATTTACACAGGAAGAAGTGTCGTTTCGTGGTTTTGCCATTGAGTTCCGCATCAATGCGGAAGAACCCAAAAATGATTTTCTGCCAAGGCCGGGGAAAATCACCCGCTATCATTCTCCCGGTGGCCTTGGCGTGCGCGTCGATGGCTGTGTGTATGCGGGCTACGAGATTCCGCCGCATTATGATTCCATGTGCGCCAAGCTGACGGTGTGGGGGCTGGACTGGAAACATGCGGTAGCGCGTGCCGGGCGGGCACTGGAAGAGTACGATATTCGCGGTGTGCCGACGACGCTGCCTTTTTATCGCCATGTGGCTGCCTCTGCTGCTTTTCTTGCCGGAGAGTTCCACACAGGCTTTCTGGCAGAACATCCTGAGTTACTTGAATTTACAACAGAAAAAAACAAAGAAAATATCGCCGCTGCGGTGGCTGCTGCCATTGCCACATACTGCGGCCTGTAAGGACTGAACATGACGAGTAAGCAACGAAAACTGGCAATTACCGAACTGGCATTGCGCGACGGCCACCAATCCCTGCTGGCCACCCGCATGCGTCTGGACGATATGTTGCCAATTTGTGACAAACTCGATCAGGTGGGCTTCTGGTCGATAGAGGCATGGGGTGGCGCAACCTTTGACACTTGCCTGCGCTATTTGAAAGAAGGTCCCTGGTCCCGTTTGCGCAGCCTCAAAAAAGCCATGCCCAATACCCCTCTGCAAATGCTTTTGCGTGGCCAGAACCTGTTGGGCTACCGTCATTATGCCGATGATGTGGTGCAAAAATTTGTCGATATGGCTGCCGCCAATGGCGTGGATGTCTTCCGTGTATTCGATGCCATGAATGATTTGCGCAATGTGCGCGTGGCCATCCATCAGGTGAAAGAAAACGGTAAAATCGCTGAGGGCGCTATCAGCTACACCGTCAGTCCGGTGCATACGCTGGACTATTTTGTTGATCTTGGTCGGCAGTTTGAAGATATGGGCTGCGATACACTGGCTATCAAGGATATGGCTGGCTTGCTCACCCCGCAGGTGACAAAGGATTTGGTCAGCCGCCTGAAAGCGGCGGTGAATATCCCCTTGCATTTACATTGCCATGCCACAGCAGGTGTGGCTGAAATGGTGCAGTGGGAAGCCGTTCATGCCGGTTGTGATATTATTGACACCGCGATTTCCCCTTTATCCGGCGGTACGTCGCACCCGGCCACGGAATCCATGGTCGCGGCTTTCGCCGGTGGCGAGTGGGATACCGGTCTTGATCTGGAATTACTTCAGGAGATCGCCGCCTACTTCCGTGATGTACGCAAGAAATACCATCGCTTTGAATCTGACGTTACCGGAGTCGATACGCGGGTGCTGATCAACCAGATCCCCGGTGGCATGATTTCCAATCTTGCCAATCAGTTACGGGATCAGAATGCCTTGGATCGCATGGATGAGGTGCTGGAAGAAATTCCGCGTGTACGCAAGGATTTTGGCTACCCGCCACTGGTGACACCGACCAGTCAGATCGTCGGCACGCAGGCGGTGCTGAATGTGGTGGCCGGTAAAAAATACAAGATTATCACCAATGAAACCCGTGATTATTTACAGGGCAAATATGGTCGTCCGCTGGGCGAGGTTAACCCTGAGGTGCGCAGCAAGGCATTATCCGATGATGACACTGTGGTGGATATTCGTCCGGCTGATTTGCTGGCACCCGAGCTTGATGCGCTGACCCGGGAAATCGGTGATCGGGCAAAATCCATTGAGGATGTGCTTTCTTACGCTATGTTCCCGGCCATTGCCCTGGAATACCTTGAGGAACGCGATAGTGGCAACCTGAGACCTGAGCCGCTGGATGAAGAGGCAGCACCGGCGACAGAGACTGTCGCTGCTTCGGCTGGACTGGCACCTACTGAATTCAATGTCACGATTCATGGTGAAGAGTACCATATCAAGATTGAAGGCAGTGGCCATGCTTCAGAAGAGCTTCGTCCGTTCTTTGTCAGGATCGACAATGTGCTGGAAGAAGTCTTTGTCGAAACGCTGACCGAGGTTGTGCCAACGCAGGATGGCAGTATCGACAGCACCAGGGCATCGCGCGGTTCAAAACGCCCCAAAGCGCGTGAAGACAGCGATGTCACCAGTCCGATGCCAGGCCGCATTGTGGCGGTGAATGTGGAAGTTGGCAGCAGCATCAGTGCGGGGGATACCGTGCTGGTTGTGGAAGCGATGAAAATGGAAAACCCGGTGCATGCACCTGTTTCCGGTATTGTCGAAGAAGTCTTCGTCAAGGAAGGGGATACGGTTAATCCCGATGAATGCCTGATCAGGGTGAAAGCTGAATGAATGCAGCCTTTGATGAACGTGTTATTCTGATCACCGGCGCAGCGTCCGGCATCGGTGAGCAACTAACGCTGGCACTGGCTGGCAGCGGGGCCAACGTGCTGGCACTGGATCAGGACGATAAAGCACTTGTGAAATTGTGCAACACGATTGAGAAACGTGGCGGGCGCTGCCTGGGCGTACCCTTCGATTTGTTGCAGTTTGATCAATACGATCAGTTATTTCTGGCTATTAAGGATCAGATTCCGCATCTGGATGGTCTGGTGCATTGCGCTGGCTCGCTTAACCGTTGCACTCCCATGCAATATGTCCAGCGGGATGATTTTCGCAAAATGCTGGATATTCATCTGGCAGCGCCGAATTTATTGACGCAGATGCTGTTGCCGCTGATCAGGCGGGCCAAAGCGGCATCGGTGATTTTTACAGCCTGCGATATGACGACCGAAGATCAGTGCAACTGGCATGGTTATGGGCTGGCCAAGCGCGCTTTGCCTTATGCTGCGGCCATGTGGCAGGCTGAACACCCCGGCAAGCCGTATCGCTTTAATTGCCTGAATCCGGGCAAGGTTCGCACGCCGCTGTTTGACCGGGCCTTCAAGGGCTTGTTGCCAACAACGATCAAACCCGCTGCTGATGTAGTGCCTGCCTATCTGGCCTTGCTGGCGGAAGAAAGCGCGCATCTGCGCGGACAACTGCTGCAATATCAGGACTTGTTGCCAGACCATGAAGCGGTGAAGTGAAGCCAGCCACCCCTGAATTATTCATTATTGATCTGGATAATACGCTGTATGACGCGCAATCAGGGGTGTTTCAGCGCATGGATGTGCGCATGAATCGCTATATTCAGCGGCAGCTTCGCCTGCCAGCAGATGAAGCTGATGCGCTTCGCCGCGACTACTGGCGGCGTTATGGCACTACCTTGCGCGGCCTGATGTTGCATCATCAGGTGGATGCTGAGGATTTTCTGGAAGACGTGCATCATATTGATGCCCACGAGTTATTGCAGCCAGACCTGCATTTGCAACAAACGCTGGCGCAACTGCCGGGACGCAAGCTGATCCACACCAACGGCACCAGCGAACATGCCGAACGCATTCTCGATTGTCTGGGCGTGCGCCATCATTTCGATGCCATTTACGATATACGCTTTAATCATTACCAGCCCAAGCCATGTGCAGACACACTGCGACAGTTATTGCGTCATGAGACTGCGGACGCCAGTCGGATCATGGTCGTGGATGATATGGCCGATAATCTTCAGGTTGCGCACAGCATGGGCTTGCAAACCTGTTGGGTACACGGTGGCAACGCTGATCGTCATGCGCCATGGCATCTGCAAATCACCCGCTTTCATGAACTGGCCGGGGCATTAACTGAATAATGCGTGCATGCGCCCTGTGAGACATTTCATAACCAGCGTGCTTACTTGGATGTCAGGTTAAAAACGCCATCCCAGTCAGACTTCGGCGGCTGTACGGCATAGTGCTGCATGCGCGCCAGCATGGCTTCATAGAGACCATCCTGCGGAAACCGGGCAGCAAGCTCACGAAAGCCGTGCGCTGCTCCTTCAAAATCACGTTGCGCCATGAGATCCCACGCATGCTCATAGCTTCGTCCGGCAGCGAGAATATCTTCAGGGATTTGCCCCTGTTCACCGACAGGTTCATAGATATTCACTGGTGTTGAGCGCCCCACCACACGCACACGGTCAATAAAGCGGGCATAAATATCATCCCTGACCATGGCCCATGTTTCACCGCTGATCAGAATGCGGGTGCGATACACCTTGCCAACGCCCTCCAGACGTGAGGCAAGATTCACGTTATCGCCCATAATGGTGTAGTTCATATGCTGGCCTGTGCCCATATTCCCTACCACCATATCACCGGAATTCAGCCCCATGCGAACGCTAATCGCCGGATAGCCAGCGTTTATCCACACAGGGCGCAATTCATCAAGTTTCTTTTGCTGGGCCAGCGCCGCCCGAACACAGCGCAGCGCATGATCCTCCATGAGCAATGGCGCACCAAAGAAGGCGATGATGGCATCACCTTCATATTTGTCGATGGTGCCCCCCATTTCCATGATGATATCGCTCATCGCGGTTAAATAGTCGTTGAGGAAGTGCACCAGTTCTTCTGGCGACATTTTTTCCGAGAATGTTGAGAATGAGGCAATATCGGAGAAAAAAGCCGTCATTTGCCGTTTTTCTCCGCCAAGAGCCAGAAGTTCCGGGTGTTCGGTGAGGTTTTCCACGACTTCAGGGGCCAGGTAACGTGAGAAGGCATCATGGATAAAGGCGCGTTTGCGCGACTCGACAATATAACGCATCATGCTGGAAGGAAGGGTAGCCATCAGTACGCCCATAATCAGATAAGTGACTTTCAGCCACAGGCCAAGCGAAACAAAAGCCCAGTAAGCCACGCCATAAAGCAGCATGGGCACCAGAAAAATCATGATAATATGAACATACACGCCACTGTTGACGACCAGCCGACCGCAGATAAGCCCAAGCAGCAGCACGGCAACCAGTTCGACAACATCAAGCATTTCCGGACGGGCAATTTCTTCATCGTTAAGAATATTGGCAACGGCGGCAGCATGGCCTTCCACACCGGGAAAATCGGCATCAAAGGGACTGGGTCGATAATCGTACACGCCGACGGCCGTGGCCCCCATGATCACATAAGCATCTTTGAATATCGCAGGATCAGCCCGTCCGGCCAGCACATCGGCAGCGGAAATATGAGTGAAGGTAAAGCGTCTGCCATAATGATTCAGCATCATACTGCCACCGGAGTCCGTACGGATCAGGTGTTCACCCAGCTGTAATTCCTTCACACCACCTGAATCAATGTTGACTGACATGTTAGGGTAATCAAGAAAAACCCGTAATCCCTGTAAATCCATGCTGGGATAAATTTCATCATTGACTTCCATCAATAGTGGTACACGACGAACAATACCATCGGTATCGGGGAAAAAGTTGAAAAAACCAACCAGATCGGCGGCATGGGTGAATCGTGGCAAGTTTGCTTCAACAGCCGCCGCACGCGGAATAAAGGAATGCGCACCAGCAGAAAACTCCGCGCCAATAATGGAGTTTTCCATATCCTTAAGATATGCTGGCAAGCGTTCGCGTGCCAAAGCAGGCGCATTGCCATCAACAGGATAGAAAAAATAGCCGGGAATCAGGCGATCATGGTATTTCTTGATCACTGATTCCAGTATGGCATCCACATCACCAAAGGACTCATGTTCGCGCAGCCACTGGCTGACCTCAGCTTCGCCTTTTTCGTTCAGTAAACGCTGGCTCTCCCGCAAGGGATTAAGCTGCGGCTCCGAAAAAATAATATCCAGCGTCAATACTTTTGCCTGATATTCGCCAAGCACGCGATCCACGACACCGGCCAGCAGATCTCTTGACCATGGCCAGCGGCCTGTTTCGCTGAGGGCCTGGTCATCAACGGCCAGCACCACGACTCTCTCATCCGGGGGAATCGGGCCGCGCAGGTTAAAACGATGGTCGAGCGTTTTCAGCTCAACCTGTTCGAGAATGTAGGGGCGAAAATAGGTGAGCGCCACGGCAAGCAATACCATGACGATAACAAGCGGCATGCGAAACCAGTTTTCATGTTGTTCGATGAAAGCTGAGATTCGCTGCAGCATGAGTTATACCGTCTGCTTGCGGCTTAACGACAACGGCGTAAATGAAATGCCAGCATCATCAGTCCTGCTCGAAAAACTTCTGAATGCGCCGACTGCCGTAGCGATAATAAATAAAGGTAAACACGGCCACCGTCACCGCAGCTGCAGCAAACAGCCCCCAGATACCAAAGTGTCTGAGCACGGCAACACCGGCCAGCCCGAGCATATGACCAATAGCATAAATGATCAGTGACCAGGTCATACAGTTGATCATCTGAAGAAAAAAGAAGCGTTTGAAATCAAGTTTTGAAGCGCCAAAGAGGATGGCAGCGACCAGACGGGTGCCATAGAGGTACTGAAAAATAAAAATCGACCAGTGGGCATAATGATCGAGTATTTTATTGGCTTTGGGGTAATGCCGCTCCAGCATGGGAAAACGATGGATGATTTCATAACCACGCCAGCGTCCCAGTGCAAAAAAGAACATATGACCGGCAAAAGCGCCACCGGCAGCAACGACGATCACCTTCCATGGCTGCATAATACCAGCCGATGCCAAAGCAGCAGCAGCCAGAAAAACGGTTTCCCCTTCGATGAACGTCCAGATGAACACGGCCCAGTAACCGTATTGCCCGACGATGTCATATGCCCATTCCATGGCTGAACGCTAACATGATTGAGGGGGGAAAATAAACCCCCTCAGTAAAAAAACAGGAATAATGTCTGGCAGCCCGCTATCCGGCGTGGGCACAGCCGCCGCTATCGCCCGGTGTAAAGGACTTTCCGCAACCACAGGTGGATGCTGCATTGGGGTTCCGAATAACGAACGATTCGCCCTGAGCAGAGCGCTGATAATCAATTTCAGCGCCTTTGAGCAAGTCCATGCTCATCGGATCTACCAGCAGGCTGACGCCAAAACTCTCAATGATTTCATCAGTTTCACG
>JALSZZ010000110.1 GCA_027075825.1 Mariprofundaceae bacterium
GTGGCGGAATTGGTAGACGCGCTAGCTTCAGGTGCTAGTGTCCTTAAGGACGTGCTGGTTCGACTCCAGTCCTCGGTACCATATAACGTTTACAACGTCTAGAAAAGCCCGTAAGTCTTTGACTTCGGGCTTTTTTCTTGCTTTTTTAGTCCTAAAAGGTTCAATTCGTTCCCACTACATCCGGGCTTTTATGGGTGTGTTTTATGGGTGTGTTTTTGAAATCCCAAAAAAACGCACCCAATAGGGGGCGAAAATGGCGAAGGCGGCAAAGGGAATAACAGCGGTGGCAATCACCAACATGAAGCGACCAAAGAAGGGAAGGGCGGCGCGGCTTTATGATGGTCATGGCCTGTTTTTCTTTCGTGGCGTGTAACTATTCAACCCGTATTTCATGCTGCCACCACCAATTCTGGTATCTTGCCATTGAAAAGCTGAGTTAACGCCTCCGAGGTGGAGATGTTTTGCCGCTGGCATGTAAACAGGAAGCTCCGTACAGGAAGCTCCGTACACGGCAAAAGGTTTGTGCCCCTTCCATTGACCGGAAACAGCCGGAAACTTTCTGCTGCACCTTGGTCATACGCAAGTCATTTTCCACCTGTCAATGGCCAGCGAAATTGAGCCAAAATCGGACATTAGAACTGAGCCACTTCATGGCTGTTCTCAGCCCCCTGTTTTGGCTTTCAAACGGTAGCTTTCACCTCCCATCATGAACCGACATTCCGCACCCTCAAATTCGATTTTCAGGAATATAGCCTTAAATAACGCTCCCCCATTAACTGCAATAGATTTTGATGGTGTTCATTGAGGTTTAGAATCGCTGCTTTTTTCTGCTGTAAGTAGATCACAGGGATGTTTTGAAAATACTGAAATATCCAACGTATGGTTGGCTTGTTGATCATTTTTCCTATTTGGTTTGGAAAGAGCGAGCCGCTTTCCACCAAACTTTTTCTCATCCTGTATTCAAGGGCAGCATAGACCAGCAGACAAACTGTCATGACCATGGTCAATGCCATGATTCGCTTGGGTGACTTTAAGAACACAGATGATGCCAGGAACATGGGATCCTTCAAAAAGCGGAAGCCGCGCTCCACCTTTTGCTGGTTCTTGTAATCAGCCAGTATTTGCTGATCATTTAAGCGTTCGCTATCGGTTTGATTTGTCGCAAGAATGAAGCAACTCTTACGTTTCAAGCGTTGCTGGTACTGCGGATAATCGGAGGCAAGTGCGCCACTGACGTGAAAAACAAAGTGGTCTGGCTCGCTACTTTTGCCTGGCCGTCCCCTTTTATTAAATCTTGGCAAGGCCTCTATTTCGTAGTCTTGAATCAGGCTGATCTTCAGCTTTTTCTGTAGTGACTCGACAGCCATTATCGCATCTTCTTTGCAGGCAAAATCCTGCTTGCAAAGAGCTTCAAACAGTCGTTGTTCTGAGGTACTTTTCTTTTCAAATTGTTTCGCAACACTGTGCTTCGCACGGGCATTGGCTTGCGGCGAATAGACAACCAGCCACCGCTGTTTGATGTCGGCATACGTCACATCGACGCTCTTAAAACTTGGCTGTTCACCATCGTTCACAGCGGCAAGTTCATCCGCCAGATCTTCAATCCATGCCTTCGCTTGCGATAATGTTTCTGGTACACGAGTCGTCCACGTCAACCCCTCCATGAGCTTGAGCGTCCCAGCACAGTACAGGGCACTATCACCAACTAGGTACTCAGTTGAAAAGTCACCTTGTAGCTGGTCAATATGGTCACGAACGGCTTCCTTGAAACGAGTCTTATCATTATCGTTGCCACTCAATGCCTCCATCATCATGGGAATGCCCGCTCGCCCCTCCACAATCAGACTCAAGCCGAACTGATTTAACTCCGGGCGGTGATCTCGGCTATAGCCTTGGGTGGTCTTGATAACGCCATCTTCATCGGCTCGATCATAACGCCCATCGACATGAAATGTGGTAGTATCAATGTGGCTCATGTGGCAAGATAGATCCAATGGTTTCAATGCATTCTTTGCAACAACACGATAAATTTCACTTGGTCCAGCGTCATAAATGGCATCAAGCATGCGGCCAGTGACATCATCGTTTAGATCTGATGCAGTAACTCCCTCACCAAGCAGCTTCTCAACAGGCTTGCCAGCAAAAAAGTGAGGTAGAAGGTAGAGTCGCTGGTTTACAAAACCAAGGCCGTTGAGAACCATCGCCTTCATCACCTGCCCAATGGAGATGTTCCGTTGTTTCATATCCTGAGGAATAAGCGTATTGATGCTGTTACCGATACCTAGTTCATCATACATCCCTGCCACCAGACCAAGATGGTTTAACTCCTTACTTTCACAGCTCGACATCATTGATCCCGTTGATACTTCCATTGCCATTATTAGCCCCCTGTTAATGGCTGTTAATATACTATAATCATCAACAACTTACAAGTATTTTTCAGGTCACGTTAGATGATTTTCATTAAATAGAAAAAATGAAGTTGAAGGGTGCGGAATGTCGAATAGACAGCGAAGATGCAGAAAAAGCTGCACGGCTCAGAAGTCTCGAAATTGACTTTAGAGAAAATGATATATACTATGCGATATATATCAGGAGGTGCGCAATGAATACAGCCAAGATATTTCAGAATGGTCGCAGTCAGGCTGTTCGTTTACCCAAGGAGTTTCGTTTTGATGGTGATGAGGTTTTTGTTCACAAGGTAGGCAGTGCCGTTGTTTTATTGCCGGTTCGCCACAGTTGGGATACGCTCTTTCAATCACTGGACAAGTTTTCCGATGATTTCATGCAGGATGGTCGCCAGCAGCAGCTCAGCCAGGATCGTGACTTTTCCTGCTTCGATTGAGCGTCAATTAAATGTACATGCTGGACACCAATATCTGCATCTACCTGATCAAAAATAATCCTCCGCATGTGCGTAGATATTTTGAAGGCCTGCAACCCGGCGACATCCTGCTGTCGTCGATCGTGCTGGCTGAATTGATGTATGGCATATCCAAAAGCCAGCACAGGAAACAGAACCTCGCTGCACTGGAGATGTTTCTGGTGCCTCTGGAAATCGTGCAGTTTGATATGTCCGCCGCAAATAAGTATGGCGATATTCGCGCCGACCTTGAACGGTCAGGGCAGATCATCGGCGGTAATGACCTTTTCATTGCCGCCCATGCCCTCAGTCTGGAAGCAACGCTGGTCACCAACAATGTAAAAGAGTTTTGCCGTGTTTTGGGGCTGCACCTTGAGAACTGGGCAGATGAGAAGCATTAACCATCCGCACCATCAGCGCAGACAAGTTTCTGCTTGTTATGCTGTAGTTTCACCAATCAACCCGCCCCACATTTCAAATGGTTTTCACACTCGGCAAATAGATTCCGGAAATGATCGGATTGCATCATTTTTTCTTCCAGCCGTCGCACTGCTGTACTCAGCGTGGATATATCCCGCCCGAATCTTTTTGCAACATCTGTTAATGTTTCATCACCATGCCGACGACTCAGCCAGGCCACGACAGCTCTGGCTTCGGATGCTTTTCGCCTGCGGCCAGGTTCGGAAAGATCCTGTGGCTGCATCCTATAAAAATGTAAGCGTTAAACCAACCCCACCCCTGAGCCTACTCTCCCTGTAACCGGCTTGGATCGAAGCGATGAGGGAGCAATGCACGTCGCTGTTCGTCAGTGGTACATCGGGGTAGTTCCCGCAGTACAAAA
>JALSZZ010000111.1 GCA_027075825.1 Mariprofundaceae bacterium
CCGATGGCCAGCAGCACATCGCAATGAGAGACGGTCATATTCGCTTCATACGTGCCGTGCATGCCGAGCATGCCGAGAAAGTTCGGATTATCACAGGCGATACCGCCCAGTCCCATCAGGGTATTGGTGACGGGAAGTTGCAGATGATCGACTAACTGCGTGAGCAATGCCGAGGAATTGCGGGCGCTGATCACGCCACCACCGGTATAAACCACAGGGCGTTGGGCTTTCAGCAGCCGCGTGACAATTTTTTCCACCTGTTTGGGGTGGCCTTCGCGCTTTGGGCGATAGGAACGAATATCCACTGTTTCAGGGTAAACAAACCTGCACATGTTCTGGGTGACATCTTTGGGAATATCCACCAGCACTGCGCCGGGGCGGCCTGATGTGGCAATATAAAATGCCTCGCGGATCACCCGTGCCAGATCTTCCACGCGTTGCACCAGAAAATTATGCTTGGTGACCGAACGGGTAATGCCGACGGTATCTGCTTCCTGAAACGCATCATTGCCAATCAGTGATGAAAATACCTGACCGGAAAAACACACCGTCGGAATGGAGTCCATGTTGGAATCGGCAAGGCCGGTCACGGCATTGGTAGCGCCTGGCCCGGATGTGACCAGCGCTACGCCACACTTGCCGGTGACACGGGCATAACCATTGGCGGCATGCAAGGCAGCCTGTTCATGACGCACCAGCACATGCTGAAAAAAGTTTTGTTTGAAAATTTCGTCGTAAAGGTTGAGCACTGCGCCGCCGGGGTAACCGAAGATCAGTTCCACGCCCTCGCGTTTTAAGCACTCAACAAAAATTTGCGCACCTGTCAGCTTCATGACACCGCCTTGTCACACATCAGGAAACAACCTTGCTTCCATGTTTTTGCCTTTCTGCCTGTAAGCAGACAAAAGGGCCGGACACCATAGAAAAGCCACAAAACACTGTCAAGCCGCAATATACCTTGTTGCAACAGGTATTCATGATTGCGTGCCTGCGACAAAGATGCAGGAAAAAAACAGCATCCATTCGCGGTCTGGAGACCGCGCCTGCAATGTCTGCGCCCCCTTGTAGGAGGGGCTTCCAAGCCCCGAATGTGTGAGTTCGGGCATTCGCGTCCTGATTTGCGCCCCGGTTCGCGGCCTGGAGACCGCTCCTACAATGTCTGCGCCTCTTGTAGGAGGGGCTTCCAAGCCTCGAAGGTGCGGGATCGGGCATTCGCGTTCTGATTTGCACCCCGGTTCGCGGTCTGGAGGCCGCTCCTACGGTATTTGCGTCCCCTGTAGGAGGGGCTTCCAGCCTCGAAGGTGTGGTATCAGGCGTTCGCGCCCTGATTTACGCCCCGGTTCGCGGTCTGGAGATCGCTCCTACAATGTCTGCGCCTCTTGTAGGAGGGGCTTCCAAGCCCCGAAGGTGCGGGATCGGGCATTCGCGTTCTGATTTGCACCCCGGTTCGCGGTCTGGAGGCCGCTCCTACGGTATTTGCGTCCCCTGTAGGAGGGGCTTCCAGCCCCGAAGGTGCGAGATCGGGCATTCGCGTTCTGATTTGCACCCCGGTTCGCGGCCTGGAGGCCGCTCCTACGGTATTTGCGTCCCCTGTAGGAGGGGCTTCCAAGCCCCGAAGGTGCGGGATCGGGCATTCGCGGCCCGGGCGGTGATTCAACAATCAGCCTGCCTTGACGATCAGACCATCCAGTTTCGTCTTCGCCTTCAGGCTGCTTTTGGCGCTCTTTGCTCTGGAATAACCGTGGTAAGGTCCAACCACCACGCGATACACCGTCTTGCCATTCTTCAGCGTCGCTTTTTTCACATCCGCAGTAAAGCCGAGTTTGGCCAGATTCTTGCGAAGCGTTGCCGTTGCAGCTTCGCTTTTATAGGAAGCAAGCTGAACAACATACGAAGCGGCTTTTTTACTGCTTGTTGTGGCATGCGTTTTGGCGGCAGTGGCCCCGTTAAAGCCAGGCGGAATATAACGCGCAGGCAAGGCGTGTGCCGGTTTCGCCTTTGGCGGTGTTGCAGCTTTGGCTACCTCAGGTGCTTTGGCAGCCCCCGCCGCGATTGGTTTGTTGCTGGTGCCGGGTTTGCTGCTGGTATCGGCTTTTTTTGCTGCTGCCTGAGCAGCTTGCGCATCTTTGGCAATCTTCACAGGGTTGACGGTGGGTTTCGCTGCCGTGGCAGCATGCGCGTCAGCAGTTTTGGCAGCGTTTGCCTTCAACGGCTCAGGGGTGACAGGCTGTTTGGGAAGATCGCTGTAAAAGGTAAGATCTCCCACGGCAGCATCGCCCGTGCCTGCCTTGCCATAAGCATCGCTTGCAGGAGCTGTGGATGTCGCGCCTAATTGCTGCTTGCTGTTCTGCAAATCCTTACGCAGCGCGGCCTGTTCTTTCTTCAGGGCATTCAGCGATTGTTGCAAGGCAGCTACCTGCTTGCTTTTCTGGGCAACCTGTTTTTGCAGTCGCTTGATTTCATCACTGTTATCCACGCCCTGGCCTTTACCCGGGCCAAGCGTGTAGCCGATGGCAAAGGCAACCACCAGCGTGACCACAAATATCAGGGGCTTAATTATCTTTGACATGGAACCTCCTCGCGATGATCGCTTCTTTCTTCTTCGTTGACGTCGCCCTGCCCGGGCGTTTTCTGCTTCAGCAAAATCATGCATGCGCTGCCTACATCTTCTCCGGTGCCTGAACACCAAGAATCGTCAGCGCATTTTTTAATACCTGTGCCACAGCTTCAGCCATTAACAGACGCGCCTGCGTCAGTGCCTCATCATCCTGAATAATCCGGCATTGATGATAAAAAGCATGAAAAGCGGTGGCCAGTTGCATCACATAATTGGCGACGCGATAAGGCTCCAGCCGCTCGGCAGCCTTTTGCAACACCTCCGGCCAGGCCAGTAAACGGGAAATCAATGCCTGCTCTGCATCGCTACGCAGACAGGAAAGATCGCAATCCTCTGCGGCAAGCTGCTGCACGCCTTCCTCCTTCGCCTTGCGTAGCACGGCACACACGCGGGCGTGCGCATATTGCGCATAATACACCGGATTTTCATCACTTTGAAGCTTGGCTTCTTCCAGATCAAAATCAAACTGGCTCTCAGCACGGCGCGTCATGAAGTTAAAGCGCACAGCATCTGCGCCGACTTCACGCACCACTTCTTCCAGCGTCACAAATGTGCCGGCTCGTTTGGACATGCGCACAGGCCGCCCGCCGCGTGTCAGATTGACCATTTGCACGAGCAGCACATCCGGTTGTGCCTCCAGCCCGGTCAGCGCCTTGACGGCTGCCTGCACACGGGTGACATAGCCGCCATGATCCGCGCCCCAGATGTCAATCATACGATCAAAGCCACGTTGTACCTTATCGTAATGATAGGCAATATCGGCAGCGAAATAGGTGGCTGTGCCGTCCTGCTTGAGAATCGGTCTGTCCACATCATCACCAAAGTCGGTGGTGCGAAACAGCGGCTGCTCCTGTGGCTGGTAGTCCTTTACTTCCTTGCCTTTGGGCGGCGGCAGACAACCACGATAGACCAGGTCTTCAGCCTCCAGTTGTTGCACCAGTTGTTGCACCTGCCCGGATTCATGCAGCGATTTTTCTGAAGTGAATACATCGAAGTGAATCCCCAGACGCGCCAGGTCTTCACGGATTGCTGTCATATTGGCCTCGACCGACAGCTCGCCGATACGCTGCAAACGCGCATCTTCATCCATGGCCTGCCATTGCGCCATGGATTGATGTTTCAGCAGTTGACGGGCAATATCAATAATATATTCACCGGGGTAGCCAGCATCAGGAAAACTGATCAACTCACCGCACAGTTCGCGCATGCGCAGCCACACGGAGTTAGCCAGCACGCCGATCTGCACGCCTGCATCGTTGATATAGTACTCCCGCGTCACTTCATGCCCCTGGGTGGCCAGTAGATTCGCCAGTGAATCCCCCAGCACGGCTCCCCGGCCATGACCGACATGCATGGGACCAGTCGGGTTGGCGGATACAAATTCCAGACAAATGCGCTGCGCTTTTTCGGATGTTTGGCAGCCATAGGCCGATTTTTGTTGCACAATACGCCGGAGTACCTCTGCCTCGCTGGCCGCCCGTAAATAAATATTGATGAAGCCGGGGCCGGCAATTTTCGTTTTGTTCACAGCTTCGGGCCAGCAAACAGCAGCCAGAATATCTTCAGCGATCTGCCGTGGCTTGCGCCCCAGCCTGCCAGCTAACGGCATGGCGACATTGCAGGCGTAATCACCATGATCCTTGTGTTTCGGGCGCGTTAATACAATCGCCGGTGTACTGACTTCATGATCCGCCAGCAGTTGTTCTACAGCTTGCTGCAAGGCGCGTTCAAGGCTTGCTTTCACGCATGCTCCCTATCTTTGAGTGTTATTTTTATTTGCCTGAAGTTTCTGTATGTTACAGAACTACAGGGACGATCGCTGCTTACTTTGCTTTTTTGCTGACCGTCAGGAACAGTTCCACACGGCGATTCTGACTGCGTCCCTTCGCAGTGGCATTGCTGGCTACCGGCACGTTATCAGCCTTGCCGACAATGGTCAGGCGTTTGGGGTCGATATGACGCTCCCAGACAAAATAGCGAGCGACTGAAGCCGCCCGCACGGCAGAGAGTTCCCAGTTATCCAGATACCGGGCGCGCAGCCGTGCAGATGGCGGCAGGTTATCGGTATGACCAACAATTTTCACTTGTAGCGAGGGGTCATCACCCAGGTTTTTGGCAAAATCTGCCAGCACTTTTTTACCTTCGCGGCTGAGATTGGTGCTGCCGTTACCAAACAGCACCTTGTTCTGCAAGGTGACCCGCGCTGAGTCAGTCCCGACTTTCTCAACGCTGGCATCCTTGTTGTTGATGTGATCCTGCAAATCCTTGCGCATCTGATCCACGGCCTTGCCAAGGTTCTCGATATTTTGCTCAAGACGAAAATCGTTTTGCTCCAGTATCTGGATCTGCTTCGGCGTTTTCCTGACCTCAACATATTCCTTGTCGCTCAAGGTATGGCAACCGCTTAGCAAGCCAAGCATCAGCACCACAAGCGTTATACGGATTCCAACCATTCGCTGTTTCATGACGAACACCTCCTGACATTTGCGCCCGACTATAAAACGAGCGCGCGAAAAGTTCAAGTATTACTTAAACAACAATTTATAACCAATTGATTATAAGGCTACTTCTTTTTGTAAACAGCATACAATCCCTTGCGCCAGTGCGGCACCAGGTCACGCGCACGGGAAAAGGCGATCATCCAGGCTGTCTTTTGCTGGCGGTTGATTGGCGAATAATAAGCTTTTTCACACACCTCAAGCGAGAAAAAGGAGGCAATATCCATCAAATCATGCATGGCATACTCATGGTTATGCCGGTCATAATAGGGGATACCGCGCACGATTTGCGGCTGCTGCTCCAGGTAATGACGACGCAGATTCCAGTGAATGCTTTTGCCGCGAAACAATCGCGAAACATTGTGAAATGAACTGATATTGGGCGCATCAATCACCAGATAACCACCGGGACGAATCACTTCCAGTAAACGGGTCAGTGGCTTCAGAGGCGAATAAGTGAAGTGCTCAATGGTTTGTGAAAGTATCACCGCATCAAAAGCTTCCCTGGCAAACGGGCCATGCTCATCGCCCTCCAGATGCCAGCGCTGATACGGGATACCCAGATGTTCATAAACAGGCAATGCTTCATAGACATCAGCGGCAGCCGCCTTAAAACCGGCTTTTTTCAGTGATGCTGCCTGCATGGCATAACCGGCCCCGGCATCAAGCACCCGTGCGCCAGCGGGGCAATGACGCGCCAGTGAGCACAACAACAGGGCAAAGCGATCCAGCGAGCCGTAAAAATACCCATCCATTTCCGTTGAAGGCGGGAAGTATTGAGCAATCCAGGGGTCATCTGAGTGATCACGCAACTGCCCGAGTAAGGGGCGTAAATCTTCCCAGCCCTGCAACACATAATCGCGTGCCTGTTGCATGTTCATGCCTGTGTTTCTCCTCCCTGCTCTTCCATCACAATACCCGCTAACCCTGCCGATATCCATAGCACTGAAAAAACGCTGCTATAGTATTCTTCAAAAGGCAAGGCCGTCATGGCGTGGACGCTGACTGCTACCGCCGATAGCGCCAGCATGCTGCCATGCGTTTTGTTCCACGACTGGCGCATGCCCAGTGACCACCACTGATAAAACAAAAACAACAGCGCCATCAAACCAGGCAGCCCCCAGCGCGCCAACACCATGATGTAAAAATTATGCGGACTGCTCGGCGCTATGCCTGTTTCAGCGTAGTGTAACCCCAGTTCCGGATGCGCTTGCTGCAACGCCGTGGCAGCCACCGGATAGCTGCCGGTTCCCGCGCCCAGCCAGGGGTGGTCAAGCCAGGTCTGAATGCCGGCGTACATCAGTGACACCCGCTCTTCAGCGGCAGAAAAATCCATATGCTCAAAGGCGCGTAAGGAATTCAAGGTAAACTTTAACCGATCAGCCGCGCCGCCCATGGAAAAGGCCGTCACGGCCAGCGCCGCAACCGGCAAGGCCCACCACAGCAGCTTCCAGCCCAGCTTGCGCAAATACAACTGCCAGGCGATAAAGCCCAGCAAACACAGCGCCACCACATAACCACTACGCCCCTGAACGATGAATATCATCACCAGTGAGGCAACAGCCGCGCTCCGCGCCAGCCATCGCCAGACCCGCTTGCCCTGATCAACATGGGAAAAATGAATCAGCCATGCCGCCCAGATACCATAAATCAGGCCAAAGCCGATATGACCGATAAAGCCAGCCGGATCACCGGCAAATGAACCGTTGCCAACCGGCAGCTTCACGCCCCATGATTGCGCGATACAAGCCAGCAGTTGCAAAAACAATCCCAGTGACAGGCAAAACAGCCAGCGTTTACGCCAGGTCGCATCCCGCAACAGGGCAACCAGCACGGGCAACAACAGCCATGCCCAGTATTGTGGCAGAATATGCAGCCCCCAGTTCACATCCTGACTCCAGCCAAGGCCGGCCAGCATCAGCGCAAAATAGGCTGCCCAGCCATAAAAAAACACCGGCCACTGCTGCCAGGCAGCCCTGGCTCCCTGCCACCACACGCCACTGAACAGGCCAACAACAATCAGCAGGCCAAACAACACATTGCTGGTGGCAATGGAGAAGGGAAGCACAAGCATGGTCAGGCACAGCACGCCCGACAAGCCATTTCGTAACATCAACCCTGCCTGCGCTGCTGAAGATAATCGCGCAGAAATTTCAGCGACGGATCGTGCCCGGATTTGCGATAGGAAAGCTGATAACGGGCAGGCTGATACAACAGTTCCATCGGCGGAGTTGGAATACGTCCCTGATTGGCATCGCGGTGGACAAAAAAGGCATTGGCCGCATTGGCATTGCAGCAGACCAGGTCATAGTCCTTGTGGCCCAGCACGCGCACCAGTGCAGCCAGCGATGCCCCCATATAATCGTCGCCGTTCCAGCCATGTTTTTCATCATAAGGCACGGCAATATCCAGTTCTGGCGGAAATTTGGCATTATATTCGGCGCAAATCACACGCGGCCTGACAACCTCAAGGGTTTCCAGCACGGATAAGTCATAGCCGTCAATATCCAGCGAGAAAAAATCCACATCCACGACATCAGCGGCTTTGATGGCTGCCAGCCCTTGCTGCATCAGTGGGTTAATGCTGTGTGGCGTGGCGTAATCCAGTAACAGCGCCAGTTGTGGATGGGGTGTTTCCAGCCCCGCGCCTTTTTTCAGGGTATTGATGTTTTTGGCAGAGCCATCCAGCCAGATGCCGCGCCAGCCTTGCAGGATCAGGTAGTGGGTGTTGTTTTCCAGACCATTGCCGCAGCCAATTTCAATGCAGATTTTATTCGTGGTGCCAATGCGGCGAAAGATTTCGGCAATAATGCCATCTTCATCGCATTGCGAATACACTTTGCGTCCGTAGCAAATCAGCGGATCCTCCAGTTTTTCCCTCATCTGCTGATGAATCCGTTGAATTTCCTGCTCAATACCGATTTGCAGCATGGCATTCAGCCGGTTTTTGATGCCTTTAAACATGGTTGCTTCCTGTGGCCTGTTGTTGCTTGCGCAAGCGAACGGCATAAAAGCCGTCGCGCTCTGTGTCGGGAAAAATGCGCAACACAGCTTCTTTTGCAAGTCCGGCGGGCAAAACAGGTGCCTGTTCCTGACGATGCACAGCGCACACGGCGTACACCATGCAGGCCCCCGGGCGCAACACCCGTGCTGCTTCTGCCAGTAATTGCTGTTGCTGTGCTACCAGCGCCTGCAGCTGCGCTTCATCATGCAAAAAACGCACATCGGGATGCTTGCGCAGCAGGCCGGATGCCGTGCATGGCGCATCAAGAAATAATGCTTCGATACTGGCATCAGCAAACGGAAGAAGGCGTGCGTCCGCCCGTACAGGCTGTGCCCGCATCCATCGCAAACGTTGCTGATTTTCACGCAGGCGCGCCATGCGTCTGGCGTGCACTTCCACTGCAATGACCGTCGTTTGTGGCAGCAATGCCGAGAGCATCGCCGTTTTGCCGCCGGGGGCAGCGCACACATCCACCACCTGCGCCGGTGATGCCGACAAACCATCGACCAGCAAATGCACGCTGGCCTGAGCAGACTGATCCATGACCCAGCATTCGCCTTCAGCAAAGCCCGGCAAAGCGCGAACATCAGTGCCGCCGGGCAATAATACGCCAGTTGCCACATGGGATGCCGGTTGTGCCAGCAGGCCCATGGAGGCAGCGCCTTGCAGCCATGATTCGCGTGCCGCACGCACGGCAATCGTCAGCGGCGGGATGCTATCGACATCATGAAACCACTGCTGCAAGGTATCTGCACCCCATTCATCTCGCCAGCAACGGTACAGCCATTGCGGCAATTCCAGGCGTTGATGGGGTTTGAGCCGGGCAGGTGGTGACTGGGCAATAAGCCGACGCAGTACGGCATTGACCATGCCACATGCTTTTGGCTGAAAACAGCGCACGGCTTCCACGGTTTCGCCGACTGTGGCATGTGCCGGGGTTTGCAAATGCCGCCATTGAAACGCGCCCAGCAGCAAAGCCATGCGCACGGCATCTTCCGGTTTGCGCTTCACAAAGCGACACACATCGGCTTCCAGCGAAAAATAATGGCGCAATACGCCATAGACCAGCACATGCACAAAGCGGCGATCCGCATCCGCATGCAGGCGCGCCATGGCCGTGGCCAGCGCATCATCGGCATGACGGTGTTCCACCAATACCGCGCACAACACCTCGATGGCCACAGCCCGGGGCGTGTTGTTCACGAAGAGGCGGGCGGGAAAGGAACGATATTCACGGCAGGACTGTTTGCCGGATCGATTGGCGTTACCTTGAATGCTCCCCTGCTGACCACCTCATCAATCCGCAACACATGCTGCAAGGGGACGTGCGTACGGCGAATCTGCGCAAACTCGCGTTGCAGGGCCTCCTGCGCAGGGTCAATCACCAGCGAAGTATCATCTTCGAAACTGAAATCGGCAATTTCCACAAAGCCAAAAATCCCCGAGGCTCCGACGCTGTGGGCGTAAATCTCATAACGGTTGCCCTGATGCACAAAGGTGATGCGATATAAAGGCCGCTCAGCCACCGCTGCTTCCCAATGGCATATCAGCGTGGCATATCACGCGGGCTGCACAGGTCTCCGCTACCTCAACGCGGCACACACGGACGCGCGCATTATTCAGCCGTGCAGACATGCGCTCCAGCAACACCCGTGCCACATGTTCACTGGTAGGATTGATGCGATCAAAGGGGGGAACATCGTTCAGATTATAATGATCCCAATCGGCAATGGCAGCTTTCAGTTCCTGCTTGAGTACCTTGTAATCAATCCCCATGCCCAGCTCATCCAGCGCCGCGCAGGCAACATACAGCTTGATATGCCAGTTATGGCCATGCAGACGGGCGCAATCGCCATCATAGCCCCGAAGCTGATGAGCAGCAGAAAAATGTGTTTGAATGGAGAGTTCGTACCACGGCATAGCGGCGCACTCTAGGAGCCTGTCGGGCTTTGACAAATCTACTGTGAAAAACCGGATATTGGTCAGATATTGGCCTTGCTTTTGTTAAATAGCACTGCTATTCGCCCTGTCTTTACTAAATAGCGCTGCGATTCCTTCAGCGATGACGAAATCCCGGGTTTTGCCAAGGTTGTGAACATTGAAACCATCCGGGAACTGATAAATATTTCGCATGTCGGCAAAAGGTGACGATGCGCATCACATAACACCAGAAAACTCCGTTGGCTGACCTCTTGCCCGGATGGTACGTCGTTGTGCATGATAAATATAGCTCCGGGGAGATAAGGAGAGCGTCATGGAGGAGATGAATGTGGTGTTCGTTCTCGGGCATACACCGGCGATCATTACAGAAACACTGGCTGCCATAACTGCGACTGCTCAGACTGGCGTGCGCGGTATTTACGTCGTCACAACATTCAGCGGTGTCAACACATTGAACAGGCATCTGTTCATTGACGGCGTGTGGGCATCGTTCGTTCAGGCTTATCCACAATTTGCATGCTGCCGCTTTTCGGCTGAAAATATCAGAGGTTGCGCGGGAGCGGATATTCGCAACGAGCAGGAAAACAGGGATATGGCCGAGTCAATTTTCTCGGTTGTGCGCGAGTTGACAGATGAGGATATGCCGCCCCTGATGGCCTCGATTGCGGGTGGCCGCAAAACCATGGGTTATTATATGGGCTTTGCCATGAGCCTGTTTGGCCGCGAAGGAGACAGTATGACACATGTGCTGGTGCCCGAGGCGTGGGAGAAAAATCGCGATTTCATGTATCCCGGGCCGGAAGAGGCAAGCGCCATCGATCTGGTGAATATCCCCTTCATCCGCCTGCGTCGGCATTTGAAACCATCAATTGGCAAGGCCAGTATCGAGGCTTTGATGCAATCGGCTCAGACGGCCATTGATATTGCGGCAATGGAACCAATCGTCCTGCATATTCGTCCGCGCCGGGTATCCTTTCTGGGACGCAATGTGGAGTTTCCGGATCGGGAATTTACATTTCTTCAGTTTTTCGCTGAACAAAAAACCCGGCATTGCCGTTACCCGGAAAAAATAACGTGTGGCGATTGCACCGGTTGCTTTTTGAGTTATGACGGCATTGATGCACGTAAGGAAGATCTGATGCGTATTCGGCAACAGTTCAGCCCTGTGGACAGCGGGCATTTTGTGCGCTTCGAGAAGGCATGGGAATCGCGTCGTGCGGCGGCGGATAATTTGCAGGAACCACTGAGCCGCATCCGCACGGCGATCAACAGGGTTTTCGGAGGGGATCCGAGAGCAGGCTGGCTGAAAGTAGGCAACGTCGGCAAACGCGGCGATGCCCGTTACGGCATGATGGCGGACAAAACGCAACTAAGAATTGAAAAGGATTAGGAGGAGAGCATGGAAATCATTGAAGCGACCTATCGCATCGTTACGCCAATGTTCATCGGTGAAGCGAACAAGAACCCGGACGATCAGGCGAATAAGAACCCGGACGATCATCTTGTCCCGGATACCAGTGACAGCGTTCGTCCGCCCTCGTTCAGGGGCGCGTTGCGCTTCTGGTGGCGGGCGCTGAACTGGGGAAGATTTCGCAATAATGCGCAGTCGGATGCCGATGCGCTGAAGGCGCTGCACCGGGAAGAGGTGCGATTGTTTGGTAGTGCGACGAAAACGAAAAATGGCAAGAAGGCCGGGGGGGCAGGGATGTTTTTTGATCTCAATATCCCATTCTGAGCTCAAACGGCATCTTCCTCCGACTATACACTCCGGATTCAAGAATGTGACAGCAGCCCGTTATTTGGCCTATGGTTTGATGGCGGCGTTTTCGTCAGAAAAAACGAAAGTACAGGCGGCTCAGCTTGAGCGGGGTTGCATTGATGAAAATCAAACCTTCACAGTACGTCTTTGCTTTTGCAACCATATCGATCACAGCATATTAAACGCATTGAAGGCCGTTGGGCTGTTTGGAGGCCCGGGAAGCCGCTCTCGTAATGGCATGGGGAGTATTGCTTTGGATGCTTTAACATGTGTTCGGTCTGATGATCAGCGGGAAGAACTGTGGCAGGCCCCATCAACCCCAAAGGAATATGATGAAGCAGTCAGGTCACTGTTTCCCGAAAAGCGTGTCGCTACTGAGCCGCCTTTTACTGCCTTTTCGGCATACTCAAAAATCGACCGTCTTTTTGAAAGAAACTCTCCGTTCGTGGTATTGAACAGCTTTGGTCATGCAATGCTCGATTATCGCAGTTGGGGCCAGTCTGGTAAAGGCAACGAGCTTCCGGGTGGAAAGGTTTCGGAAAAACGATTTAAGGATGATCACGATTGGTTCAGGGTTGCTGGTTGGAGAAAAGACCACCCGAACTTTCATCCTCAACGGGTGATTTTCGGTTTACCTCACAACTATCACAAAGATAACAAGCATCATGTAACCCCATCAAAGCATGAACGACGCGCATCTCCTCTGTTTTTCCATGTACACAAAATCGGAAATAGCTATCTCGGTTTAGCCTTGAGGATACGATCTGCGTTTCTTCCACAAGGTGAACATATCAATACCGGTGGTCGAAATGTTCCAGCGAAGGTCGAATGGTCCATACTGGATGATTTTATCGAAGGCACGGATAAGCAAGGAAAGCTGCGGTTTCCATCCAGACGGCAAGTTGATTGGTCGGAGGAGCATTCATGAGCCAAAAAGATTATTTCCATTTTTCACTTGGCCCGGTGCAGGGGTTCGTGGCCCAGGCACGACGCACGCGCGATTTCTGGGCTGGCTCGTTCCTGCTTTCGTGGCTGACGGCCAGGGCGATGCATGCCGTGGAGCAGAATGGCGGTAAAATCGTCATGCCTTTTGTGACTGATGACAAACTTTTGGCGCGGGTAAGGCAAACTTCAGGCAAGGGGCCTGATGTCAGCTCTCTGCCAAACAATTTCATCGCCGAAATCCCTGAAGGATTTGATGGTGAAATTGCCACACGCGCCGTACAGGATGCATGGAAGGCCCTGGCTGATGCCGTCTGGCATCATGACAAGCTGGGGGCGGCGGGCGTTTCGACTGAACTGTGGAAAAGCCAGATCACCAGCTTCTGGGATATGGTTTGGGTGATTGCGGAAAGCAATGATGGATCCGTGTTGGCGCAGCGCAAGAACTGGCGCAACCATATGCCACCTGAGACAACAGGCGACAAATGCACCATGATGGGCGAGTGGCAGGAACTTTCGGGGGCGAAAAAGCCCGTTCCGAAGCAGCAACGCGAATTCTGGAAAGCCCTGAAAAAGAAGGCAGGCATTTCGGACATCGAACTAAGAGGGAACGAACGCCTGTGCGCCATCACCTATGTGAAGCGTCGGTTTGTGCATGCATGGCAACAGCTTGCGGGGCATCAGGGCTGGAAGCTGCCAACATCCGTGCCATCCACCTCGTATATGGCGGCCGTGCACTGGCTGGAGGCACTCATCAAGGCCAGTCCGGGTGCTGAAGAAGTGGAGGATCTGTGCAAGCGGACTGACAGCGGTGAACGGCAGACCCGGATTCGGGCGATTTCCAATGCGCTGGGACAAAATCCGGTAAAACATCTCCGGGATTTGGCTGATATTGATGGACGCGCCCTGTTTGACAGTGATAGAAAAGAAGATGAGAAGATTGTAGCGGCGAAAAAAGCGGTGCTTGAAACAGTAGCAGTTTTTGATGTGCCGTTATCACCTTTTTACGCCATTCTCCTGATGGACGGCGACAGCCTCGGTGAAACAAAGGCCGCGATGAGCGATGCAACAGCCTTGTCTGCGGCATTGGGGCAATTCACCGGCCAGGTATCTGATATTGTGGAAGAACATAACGGCTTCCTGGTTTATGCCGGCGGTGATGATGTACTGGCAATGTTGTCGCTTGAGGATGCCTTGCCCTGTGCTGCCGCACTGCGCAAGGCATATATGGATGTGTTTGCCGGCAAGGGTCTGCAACAGGGCAAATACAGCATCTCTGCCGCCATTGAATATGCTCACATGAAACTGCCGCTGACCATGGTTCTCAAGGATGCGCACATACTCCTGGATGACGTGGCCAAGGATGCGACGGGTCGCGATGCGATTGCCTGCCGTATATGGAAGCCGGGCGGTATCCAGCAGACCTGGTCCATGCCCTGGAATGAGGCGCTGGAGGGAGATGCGGTGAAGATGGTTGATCTGTCCGGCAAGCTTGGGAAGGACAAGACCGGCGATCCGGGCTAT
>JALSZZ010000112.1 GCA_027075825.1 Mariprofundaceae bacterium
CGGTAGCGCTGAAAGAGGAAGACCATAGCGGCGTGCGTCGCCTGCTGATGCAACTGGATGAAGCATGCCGTGCTGATTTACGTCAGTACCTTGCCAGTCATCCGGCATTTTTGCAACAGTGTGCAGCAGCCATTCGTATTACCCATGCCAATGCCGAGGCCGTTCGCCTTTATGGTTACAAACATGCGGATGAACTCATGCAAAACAATACCGCTCATTTGCAGCAACAGGCACAGCAGACAGCATTGATGGAAAAGATCATCATGCTCAACAACTCCGATACAGATGCGGGGCGGTACGTCACCATGCAAAACCACCATGGTGAGCGTATGCATGTGATCATGCGTATTCGCATGCTCGGTGAGCACCATCATGACTGGTCGCGGGTTGTCATCTCGCTGATGGATATTGCGCCGCAAATTGCGATTCAGCAACAACTGGACGCCGCCAACCAGCACCTGCAGCAAGCGCAGTCCATCGCCCGTATCGGTAGCTGGGAGCTTGATTTTTCGGATACAAAACTAACATGCTCCGAGGTGGTTTGCGAGGTGTTTGGCTTACCGACAGACACAGAGCCATCCCACGCCTTGCTCCGGCAGGCCATTCATCCTGATGATTGCCAGTATGTGGATACCGCCTGGCAAAAGCATATCAACCAGCAGGAGGCCTATCGGGTAGTGTATCGCATTCTCCGCTCCGATGGCCGTGTATGCTATATCGAAGAACATTGCAATACCCGTTTCGATGCGGACGGCAAGCCCGTACTATCGCTGGGAACCGTACAGGATGTGAGTCGCCTGGTGCAGGCGGAACAACAGGCGAAAATGTTGCAGCAGGTGTTCCGGACGGTGCCTGACATGATTGGCATCATGGATAATGATTATCATCTGATGTATGCCAACCATGCCTTGCGCGCTGTGCTTGGCGTGGATGAAACAAGCGATCTTTCAACCATTCATCTGGCCAGTTGCTTCACCGATGCGGAAGCCACACGTTTGCAGCAGGAAGTCATACCCGTATTGCGGCATAAGGGTTTCTGGCAGGGCGAGGTGGTGATACAGCATGCCCGACATGGACTGCGCCATATCTCCCTGACCCTGCAGCAGCATCACGATGGCAGTGCCGACAACAGGAAAGTTTCGGTGATTGGCCGCGATATTACCGACCGCAAACAACGCCAGGATAAACTTGAGCATATGCAACGGCTGGAAAGCCTCGGTGTGCTCGCTGGCGGCATCGCCCATGATTTCAACAACCTGCTGACGGTAATTATGGGGCATGCAGCCATGGCCCGCGAGCGTCACGCCGATTACCCGCGATTAATCGAGCATCTTGACAGCATTATACGCAGCAGCAACAGTGCCGCCGATCTTTGCCGCCAGATGCTGGCCTATTCCGGCAAGGGCAAGTTTGTTGTGGAACATATCAATTTGTCTGAACTGGTGCGGGAAATGACCCGTTTGCTTTCTGTCTCCATCCACAAACAAATTGCATTGCAATACAACCTGGCAGAAGATCTCCCGGCAGTAGCCGTGGATATTGCGCAACTGCAACAGGTGATTATGAATCTGGTCATCAATGCAGGCGAAGCCATTGGCGAACAGCCGGGAACGATCAGTGTAAGCACAGGCACCTGTGATGCCGACAGGAATTACCTGCATGCCATGCATCTGGATGATGATTTGCCACCGGGAACCTATGTTTATCTGGAAGTGACAGATACGGGGTGTGGTATGAATGAGAACGTCAAAAGCCGCCTGTTTGAGCCATTTTTCACCACCAAGTTTACTGGCCGTGGTCTGGGCATGAGTGCCATTCTGGGCATTGTTCGCGGTCATCGCGGGACGATTCAGGTATATTCCGAACCCGGCAAAGGCAGCAGCTTCAAAATATTGTTGCCTGCCAGTGATCGCGTCGCCAGCAGCCTGCCAGCGGAAGGGCATCAGCATAGCGTCAGACAAGGGCAGCACAGCGGCACGATTCTGATCGTCGATGATGAAGAGAGTATCCGCCAGATCGCCACCCTGACAGTGCGACAAATGGGCTTTGATGCCATCGAGGCAGAAGATGGCATTGAAGCAATTGCCCGTTATCGGGCACATCAGGAAAGCATTGTCGCCGTACTGCTGGATATGACCATGCCGCGCATGGGCGGCGAAGATACGTTTTCCGCACTGCGTCAGATCAACCCTGACGTGCGGGTGATTTTATCTTCAGGCTACAATGCGCAAACAGCCACTCAGCGCTTTGTTGGCAAGCAACTGGCAGGCTTTATACAAAAACCCTATAGCCCTGCGACGCTGCAACAGCAGTTGCAGGCTTTTCTTGGTGAATCGCAGGCAGCCGACGACGGAAAATCTGGCGACCCCCGGTGACTTGAAATCACCATCAGCCAACCCTAAAATAACCTCGGCTATCAACCATCAACGGAGCAAATGAATGAATGATCAGGCAAAAGAGTCTACTGAAAAAACAGCGGTAGAAGATACCGGCACACCGGAAGAAGCCAGCAGCGTACCGGAAGAGGTCGCGGAAGCATCATCGGACGAAGTCGATACAGCGACAGAGGCTGATGAAGCAACGCAGGATCCGCTGGCGTCACTACAGGAAGAGGTAGCAACATTGAAAGATAAACTGCTGCGATCACAGGCGGAGACTGAAAATATTCGCCGGCGTTCACAGAAAGAAATCGCTGACGCACGCAAATTTGCCATTGAGCGCTTTGCTACCGAGCTGCTTGATGTGGTGGATAACCTCGAACGGGCGCTTGCCGTTGAGGAAGGCAATGAAGAAGCATTGCGCGATGGCGTGCAGCTAACCCTTGATGCCTGGAACAAGGTGATGGGCAAGTTTGACATGGTGCGCCTTGATGCCATGAATACAAAGTTCGACCCTCATCATCACGAGGCTTTGTCCCGCATGCCGCACGAGGCAGAGGAAGGCACTGTTATTGCCCAGCACTGCGCTGGTTACACGTTGCATGGCCGTCTGATTCGCCCGGCCAAAGTCCTGGTCTCCAGCGGCCCGGCAGAAGCCTGATCATGTGTTCACCTGTTGCCGGTTATCGGTCTGTCCGCAGGTAAAAACGATAACCGCTGTTAAGCTGAACGCTCGCTTCGCCGCGTGCTGAAGCCTGTTCCATATGAACACGCACCGTATTGACATCGAAAATACGGTGCGTCAGCGCTCCGATGCCGCGCCAGGATAAGGAAACACTTTCAATCACCTGCGGCGCGTCGGCAACAGGCGGAACATAAAGCAAAAAGTCATGAATATTGCGCGCCACATGCAGTGTGGTGCCCTGCTGCCGTACCGTCAACATGGGTAATGCAGGGTGAGCAGTGCGAAAATGCTGCCGGATTTCTACTGGCTGGCCGCCAATATCAGCCTGAATCTCCACCTGATAGCGCTGCCCCCAGGCCAGGCGTTGCAAAGGAAAGAGCGTAAACTGTTCGGCTTTAAGCTTGTGGTTGGGGTCTGTACGATCATCCAGCAGGCGCGCGGCCACAAGCTGCCCCCGCGCATCACGGAGTTCAAAGCGGTTTATACGCACCTTGTCCACCCTGGCCGGATTGACTGAAAACGACACGGGGTTGCCCGATACCGCCATATCCGGCAAAGGGTCAGGTGATTCATTGGCGAACACCGGCGTTACATCGTCAGCCCCGTCAGCAGGCCAG
>JALSZZ010000113.1 GCA_027075825.1 Mariprofundaceae bacterium
GCGGATTGTGGCCGTTGACGATGGCCTGTTGGTCAGCACACTGGTACCGGTGCTGATCAAGGCTGCCGACTTTGGCATGGACAAAGGCATTGAAACGCTGCGTCAACTGGCCAAACTGCCAGCCATTGCCACCGTTGTGCCCGTGCAGGTGCAACTGCATTTTGTGCGCCCTGCCCAATCATGATGTACCGCATCACCCGTCACGCCGCGCAGCATATCTGGCAACAGGCACTGACTTCACCTGCGCCTGTCACCGGTGTACTGCTGATGGCGGGTGATTGCATTGTTGGCGGCACGGAGGCGGTTGCCATACCAACCGCCGAAGGGCAACAGGCGGGCGGTTTTTTTTATATGGAACTGCCGGAAGCGGCAGTCGCCATGGAGCGCGAGGCCATGCTGGATGACTTGCCGGATGATGGCGTGCCATCAACATTATTGCATGTCCATCTGGATTTCCATGCCGCAGGACTGCTGAAGATGGCAGCTTATACCCTGATCAATGACCGTCTTATACCGGTGAAGCTGGAGATGATTGACTGATGTCAGAAAAGATTGATTCTGAATCAGCGTATGCCGGGATCCTGCGCCTGATCAACCAGCAACAGGACAGTGCCAGCCTGCTGCATACACTGATGAATCGCCTCGAAGATTATCGCCAGCAGCGTAAAATGGGCTGGTCACGACCATGGAACAAACATGGCGTGAAGACGTTTTTAAGCTTTCGTTTATCGTCAGCGGATATTGCCTGGCTCAATGCCGGCATCGAACTGGTCGCGGCATGTAAGGCACCGGCTGAGGCGCTGGCCTTTGCGCATGAACTTCAGCACGATCCGGCATGGATGGGCTTTATTTTTTACGCTGAAGTGATGCAGGATGGGCATTTATTTGAATCCGTGACGCTGAGCCTTGGCCGCCGGGCAGCAGCGAACGCCAGACAACGCGACCGTCTGGATCTGCGCTGGGATATTCCCCTGCAGGCAAATGCCGATGGCGTAAGCCCCATGTTTCATATCTGGGTCGATCCTCTTCGCGAGGAAGATAGCGCGCCCTTGTGGCAATTGACGGAACATAACCTGCCAGAGGCGGGCAAGGCATTGTTTGGCCAACTGGCGGAAGTCTCATGGCAGTGGCATGATCAGCCCGACCGTTTATGGACGCACTGGACTTCCCGTTATATTGACTACTTCGGTGAACGCCGTTACCAGCCTGCACAATGTTGTTTTTATCTGGCTGGCGCAAAACCTGCCTGGTCAGCCTGGGTATGAAATACGGCCTGTTAGCCATGGCGCTGTTATCATCTGTTATGATCGTACATGCCGGGGAATGGAAGATGGATAACTGGAAAAAACCTTCGGATGAAGAACTCAAAAAGCAGTTAAACCCGATACAGTACAAGGTTACCCGGCAGGATGGCACGGAAAAGCCGTTTGCCAATGCTTTCTGGAATGAAAAGCGCGCCGGTATTTATGTGGATGTGATCTCTGGCGAACCATTGTTCAGTTCACGGGATAAATTTGATTCAGGCACAGGCTGGCCGAGCTTCACGCAACCGATCAGCGAGGATGCGTTACTGCGCCGGGAAGATCGTCGTTTGTGGATGAAGCGAACCGAAGTTCGCAGTCGTTACGCCGATTCTCACCTTGGCCATGTTTTCCCTGATGGCCCGCCACCCACAGGACTGCGTTATTGCATCAACTCTGCTGCCCTGCGTTTTATCCCCGTGGATGAAATGGAGGCCGCAGGCTATGCCAGATGGCTACCTGTCGTTCAGTCCGCTGCCCGGCGCTGAGTGCAGACTGTCCAGCGGCCTGATGGATGGGCTTGCCTGGCTTGCAGGGTGAAGCATTGACAGATTCTGATGTGGAATAACGACACAATAACCGGGCATGTTGCAAGCAACTTCATCAACTGAGGTCAACAGCTATGCCCATGGATGTCCGGGTTCCTTCTTTGTTGTGGCGACGTATCGTGCACCTGCTGGGCTGTTGCCGCCGCGTTTTTCTGCTGTTGCTACTGTTGCTTGTCTCGGTATTTGCCTGGTTGTGGTGGACATTGCCCGATCCGGATGGCCTGCGACCTGAAATCGAGGCGGCGCTGCGCGATCAACTGGCCTTGCAGCAATTACAACTGGGCCATCTTTCCTGGCGCTGGCGCGGTGATCTGGAAATTCAGGCGGATCAGCTACGATTGCGCTCTGAAGATGGTCAGTGGCAATTGGCGCAGGCTCGCCTGTTCATTCATCTCTCATCACTGGCCTTGCTGACGGGCGAATGGTTGCCGCAACGCATTCATATTGAGGGTGGCATATTGCAATGGCAGGCCCGCCTTTCCGCCGCTACCTTGCAGGAAGGCAGCGAGCATGGCTTTGCCCTGCCGTCACTGCCAGCCATGGAAATCAGCGTTGATGATATGCAGATGCACGTCCGCTGGCAGCAACACCATCTGCAACTTCATCATGCCAGCATACGTTTTTCTTCGTCAGACCGGCAGGCCAGGCTACAAAGCGATGAACTGAAACTGGAAATGCACTGGGCCGAAGATGGTCAGCTTGCCTATCTTGAGGGTTCGCTGCCGCAGTTAAACTGGCTGCCATGGCCGGAGGCGCTGCGCCTGCACGGCAAGACGGCCATGCAGCTTCAGCTATCGCGCACAGATCGTGAACAGTGGCAGGCCAGCGTCAGCCTTGAAGCCGGTAGCAAAGCTGTTTTCAGCGCCCCGCAAGCGCCCTTCAGCCTTCCCTTTGAACGCCTTCAGTTCGATCTGAATATTCAGGCTGACAGCCTGCTCCGGCCTGATGCTGTGCGTCAGTTGCAATTTACCCGGCTGCTTTGGCAAAATGGCAAGGATCGCATTGTCGGCAAGGCGCTGTGGCGTGATGCTCAACTGTCGCTACAGGCGGAGAGCCAGCATCTGCGCATGACGCAATTATGGTCATGGCTAAGGCCGATTAACCGTGACCCGGTGTGGCGTGACTGGTTGCAACACATGCAACACGGGCTGATTCATCAGGCCGATGTTCAGTTAACATTGCACTGGCCCGCGCCGTGGCAGTGTCTGCCACCTTCACTGCAATCCAATGCTTTTCGCTATCATGTGGTCGGCGATGTGCAGCATGCTGACATCAGCCTTGGCTCCCGGGAAGACATGCTGACGCAGGCCAGCGCTCATGTTGAGCTGAATGAATCAGGACTGGATGCGGATATTCGTGCGCAACTGCCCCATCGCATTGGCCCGGCGCAAGGCCATTTACGCATTCCCTGGGACACTCTTATGCTGAACGTGCAGGCCAGTGCCAGCGATGTTGATGGATTGCGCCTGCATCAGTGGGTGGATGCTGAAGGCGCAAAACGCATCGGCTGGCAACAGGCGCGTGTGGGTGGCAGCGTCAGCCTGCGCTGGGATCCGGAAAAAAGCAGGCCTGAATTTGTTCGCGTCGAACTTTCCCCGCTGCAAGAACATCCATGGCAATTGCACATGCACGGTCAGGATCTTGCCGTCAGCGGTGGCAAGATTATCTGGCAGTCCGGCACAGGCCTGCAGGCTAAACAACTTCATGTGCATGGCGCGCTACTGGCAGGCATCGTTGATTTTGCCGGGAATATACGTCAGCAACAGTGGCAGTTTGATCGTTTTAGCGGACAGTTTAATGGTCAGCTGACAGAGCTGGTGCGGGCTTTTC
>JALSZZ010000114.1 GCA_027075825.1 Mariprofundaceae bacterium
GTTGTGCCGCTGGCGTATTGATCGACAGCGATGATGGCGTAAACTGAATGCGATTGCTTAAACCTACCCGTGATTGTGTGGTAGAATAAGTGATAAATGCCTGTACCTGCGCCGGTGTCCAGTGCTGACTGTGATCGTATTGCGCATTGATGCTGTAAATATCAGCCAGCACATTGGCATCATATACCGCGCCATAATCGCCGGGACGGTCGAGGTTGCGGCTGCTGGTATTCGGATGCGTGGCATCCGGCGGCACAGTCAGATCATCATTAAGCAATAACGACCATAAAAACGGTGCCGGGTGAAACTGGTTATCCATGCCCATGGGGTTGATGGAATCATTGATATAAGGCACAGCCAGTCCGCTGCCTGAAGTGGTGTGAACCTGCGTCACCAGCGCCAGCCAGGAGGGTACTTGCGAGTCCGTGCCTGTGCTGTTAGCCAGATTCAGTTGGCTACCATCATGATGGCAGCTAACACAGCTTACGCCTGTTGTGGCGCTGGGCGTTGTCAATAGCGGAACCACGTCACGGTGATAATCAGGCACGGCACTGTAGGCATCATAGGCCGCGACATTGGCCAGACCAGCCAGGTTGTTGCTGGCGATTTTTGCACCGGCAATGGTAGGCCCATAAGCCTGATAAAAATTGAAATTGGCTTGCGAACGTTCCTGATGGCACTGGTTGCAGGCATTCACTCGGTTGGGCACAAAACTGACTTCCTGCCGTTCCGCCCGCACTGGTATCCAGATATTGCTGCCATGCAGATTAAAGCGCTTGTGAACCTTCCAGACATACAGTCCCGGTTTCACAATCGCTGCAATGGAGCCGTCCGCCTCGGGTTGCACAAAGCCGCTGGCCGGTACCGTCAGCTCAGGCGAGAGTACGCCACTGAGTTTGCCGATTGCCTGCGAATTATCCAGCGTATGGGACGGAATAAAAAAGCGCAGGGAAATATCTGCCGGATTCATACCGCGCAACTGGTGTTGCACACCATTATCAGAACTGGTGAGGTTTTGCACCAGATAGCCACTGCGCCCGTTGAGTGCATTATTGGTAAACGAGGTGCGACTCTGGCCCAGCGAGCCATTGCTCGGCGCATTGCTTACATGATTGGGCGGATAATAGCTGCGTGGTTGCACAAAATGATAAAAATTACTCACCGGGCTGATGAGTTTGCGTGCGCCATTGCCCAGAGGCGTAAAGTCTTTGGTGTAGATGCTATAGGTGACATCCTTGTTCTGGCGATAGGCATAAACAAAGCTTTCCGCATTATAGAATTCGGGATTACGACCGATATTGTCATTCACCGCGTTGCTGCTGGCCCGTTCCAGATAGATGCGCTGACTGCGGATGTCCAGATTTACCCGTTTGGTCATCACAATATCGCCTTCAGCCGCAAAACGATTGGATTGCGACGGACGGCTACCCTGCGTCATGATCACATAACCCTGATACGGCCCGCTCTGGATTTCTCGCGGCTGAGTCAGGTTCATGGTATATTTGTCAATAGCGGATTCCTGACCGAAGAAGGTGAAATTGTCGCTGCCGTCAATCTGCATTTTCCACAGGCTGAAACGATTGGTGGTGGCCTGGTGTTCCCATTGGGTGAACACCACCAGCGGCGTGCCCTGATGCCGGATCAGTACAGGATCCTGCTGATGCGAATTATTAAAGCCGATGCGCACCACATCACCGGTGATCGCATCCATTTTATGAATCAGCGTGGTAGGCTGACGGTCGTATTCATCATGCAGTATGGCGCCGTAATTCAGCGGGATCTCTGTACTGGTCACCGTTTTGCCGACGAACAGCATGGGATGCCCGGTGTACGGATCGTCACCCACATACGTCGGCGTGACGAAATGCACATTGTTTTGCAGACTGATTTTGCGCAGGGCGCGGGTATTGACGTTCAGTTCATAAATCCCCAGATGGGTATCCGTTCCCTGACGCATGGAAATATACAGATGCCGACCATCCGGTGCTACATCAAAGCTGTGAATGCGCACACGTCCGGCATCGGTACAATCCACATTGCGAGCCGGTAGCAACTGCCAGGTGCGCACCGTACCATCGGGCTGTTCGCGTGATACAAACAGCTTGTCCTCAAAGGCATTATTGCCATCGTAACCACTGGTCGGTTTGCGTAAATCGTTGCGCGTATCAAGCTGTGACCAGCCAATATAAAACACATCCGGACGAATACGGCCATTGATCAATGCCGGGCGTTGCGGCACATAGGTCGCGCCATCCTCGGCCGGGACGATGCCACAACTGGTAATATCCGGCGTGCCAAAGCCCTGCACAGTCGGATTATCCGTGGCTACGCAGGAAGCCAGCAGCAGGCTCAGTGCCAGTAACAAGGAGTTACGCATACGTCTTCTCCCTTAGTACACCAGACGCAGGCCGGCAAGCGGCCCTTTCATGGTTGTATCCGCCTGCAACTGACCATTGCCGTTGGCATTGAGTCTGATGTTAATCTGGCGGTAACCGGCAAACAGATTGACGGTATAGATGTCGCTATACCAGAGCAGCGGATTAATATCGAGCATGGCCTCTGCGTCGCGCAGCCGGTTGCCGCTCATGCGAAACGCTGAGTAATGACCGCTGAGCGTCAGCCAGTGTTTGATGCGGGCATCGGCACGCAATCCAAAACTGGGAATCATGGCAGTATTGGTCACGCTTTGTGCAAATGCCGCTTCATAAACGCTGGCTTGCGTGCGAATGGATTTCACAGCCAGTTCAGCGCCAAGGCGCAAGCGCCAGTGTTCATGGTCAATAAACAGTGGAAAGTAAGTGAAGCCGCCATCAAGCATATCAAGTTTGACATCAAAGGTGTACGGCGGATTAAAGAAAGCCTGGCCATTAAAGTTAAAACGCAACAGCGGATCGCTGCTCGTACCCTTAAAGGCTGTTTTCAGCCAGGCCAGGTGAAAGGCATGCTGTCCCCATTCCACAGATACATCGCCATAAGGCAGCACGTCCCTTTTCAGCTTCATCTGGCTGTTAAGATCAAGCGTCGTACCGGTTACGCCATTCGCCGTCAGTGAAGCGGTGCCAGAAGGTGTCAGCCACATCGCTCCGGCCCGAAGACCAAATTCAGCCGCCTGCGATATTCCTGGCAACATCAGGATCACTACACATCCAAGAACTTTTCGCCACATAAATCCGCCTCCCCGAAGGCGGCCAAGCTTACACAGGAAAAATCGTGAAGCCAACCATGCGCGCAGGCCGCAGGGTCACTCAGTCCGACTGATGCATCTTCAACACCTCAAGCAGGTTAGCCGGAATACGGCTGGGTCTGCCATGACCATCAATGCAGGCCAGCTGTACATCAGCCGTTGTCAGCTGCGCTTTTCGTTCATCGCTGTCTCTGGCCAGCAGGAAGATATCCTGCCGGAAGGCGAGTCTGGCGCCTTGCGCCATGGTCAGCGTTGACTCCACATCCAGCCGATCGTTAAATGATGCGGATTGCAGATAGCGAATATTCACCCCTGTCACGGCAAACTGGATACCTGCCGTTTGTTCCAGTTGATCCAGCTCAATGCCGCAGTCACGCAGGCATTCCGTGCGCGCCCGCTCCATGAACTTGAGGTAGTTGGCATAATACACCCGCCCCCCGTGATCGGTATCCTCGTAATAGACACGAAGATCATAACAATGCACG
>JALSZZ010000115.1 GCA_027075825.1 Mariprofundaceae bacterium
TCGCCCTCGCCTCATACCTTGCGTCATGCCTTTGCCACGCACCTGTTAAATCACGGCGCTGAGCTACGGGCGCTACAATTACTGCTCGGCCACAGTAGTATCGGCACAACCGAGATTTACACCCATGTCAGCCGTGTGCGCTTGCATCAGGTGATGAATCAGGCACACCCGGCAACCACGAGGAGACCATGCGCCAGCTGATCAAACAAGCGCGTCAGGCCATCAGAAATAAAGATTACAGTGAAGCTTGCGTACTGTACCGTGAATTACTGGGGCATGAAGAGGTCAAAGACAATATTGACTTCAAATTTCGCCTGGCCTGGTGTTCGGAAAAAGCGGGCTATCTCAATGATGCCTGCGCCTTGTACGAAGGAATTATTGCGCACTATCATCAGCAGGGTGAAACAGGCTCAGCGGCATCGCTTCAGGCTATTCTCGACCGGCTGCGCAAGCCGAAGGAAATCACCTCCGCTGTTGATTTCGAAGCGCTGGCAAAAGCGGATCGCAAACGCCTCATCCGGCAGTTGTTGCTGATGGGCGAAGAACGCGTGCTTGCCACAGGCAAGACGCTGTTCAATGTCGGCGATGTTGCCAAACACCTGTGGCTCCTTTTGGAAGGCAGTGTGCGCATCAGCTGGCCGGAACATGAGCACCATGATCGTGTGGTAACTGTTGCAGCAGACGAGGAAGCCGAATTATTCGCAGAAGACTCGGTGTTCACCCTGCAACGGCGGGAATATACTGTAACGGGGGAAAAAATATCGCGCCTGATGGCTGTCTCTATTGAGAAAATTACGCAATTACGCCAGCAAAGCATTGATTTTGATATTGCTATGGAGCATTTGATGCGTGAACGCTGGGTGACCCCGATTCTTAGCCGTCACCCCATTTTCCAGCGTGTGAATGATATTGATCGCGTGCGTATCAGTCATCTTTTTGAGCCGGTGGAGCTTCAGGTTGGCGAATGCCTGATGCGTCGCAACGAAGATCACCAGGCCGCTTATCTGGTACAGGAAGGCTGCCTGTTCCTTGTTCATGAGCGTATTGAACATGACGAAGAAGAGGATGAAACAGGCGAAGAGCCTGATGATGGCGCACTGCTGGCCAGTGTGCTGCCTGGCTGTTTTCTTCACCTTGGTGGCTTGCTTCGGGGCTACGAAAGTTCCTGCCGGGTGGTGGCCATTACGCCGGTGCGTCTGCTTCGCCTGACGCAGCAGACGTTTGAAAGTATTTCCAACCGTCGTCCGTGGATGATTCAGGCCTTGCTGCGACTGGTGCGCCTGCCCATTTCGGAGCAGGTGATGCAGCCACACGAGGATGATTTGTGGAATACCAATAACAAAATTGAATTACGCAAGGTATCTCAGGACGATGAATATGCCTGATTTTACTTTGTTTTTTTGTAAAACATATAGTGAGTTTTTTCATGTCAACTGAACAACAACGCCCAGCCTGCTACTCTCCCGGTCTGGATGGTATTCCCGTCGCTGAATCGGCTATTTCGCATGTCGATGGTAAGCAGGGAAGGCTTGAATATCGTGGTATTGATATCGAGTTACTGGCCAGGCACTCCACCTTTGAGGAGACCTGCGTTCTGCTACTGGATGGCCAGCTTCCCGGCCGCAGCGAACTGGATGCCTTTAAAGCAGGTTTGCGCAACCATCGTCGCATCAAATTCCGCGTGCGTGACATTATGAAAAGCTTTCCTGATTCGGCACACCCCATGGACGCGCTACAGGCATGTATTGCTATTCTCGGCATGTTTTATCCCATGCCCAAAAGCGCCGATCAACTGAACGAAGAGCAGGTGAGGGAATCCTGCTACCGTCTGATTGGCAAATTACCAACGCTGGTGGCAGCGCATGCGCGCATGCGTCTTGGCGATGATCCCATCCCGCCCCGCGATGACCTTGGCCAGGCGGCGAATTTTCTCTATATGCTGACAGGCAGGGAACCATCCCCGCTGATGACGCGCATTATGGATGTGGCACTGATTGTGCATGCCGAACATACCATCAACGCCAGTACCTTTTCCACACTGGTAACGGCCTCAACGATGGCGGATCCCTACACCTGCGTCAGCGCTGCTATTGGCGCGCTTTCCGGCCCGCTGCATGGCGGTGCCAACGAAGATGTGCTGGTCATGCTTGATGAAATCGGCGATGTTGAACAGACTGAAGCTTATTTACATGACAAACTTGCCCGCAAGGAAAAAATTCCCGGCCTTGGCCACCGCATTTACAAGACAAAGGATCCACGAGCAGTGCTGTTGCAAAGCCTGTATCAGGATCTGACGATGGAAATGGGTGAAGACCCGACGTTTACCATTGCCAGCCGGATTGAAGAACTTTCCCGGGGTACGCTGGGGCGCAAAGGGATTTGCCCTAATGTGGACTTTTATTCGGGGATCATCTACCGAAAACTGGGGATTCCCACCGACGTTTTTACGCCAGTATTTGCCATTTCGCGTGTTGTTGGCTGGCTGGCTCACTGGAAAGAAAGTTTGCATCACAGTCGCATTTACCGGCCTGTGCAGATTTATACCGGTAAAACGGGTGAACCCTATATTCCGATAGAGGAACGAGTGCGTGATTAGCTGATATTTACCATCGGCATTCCCGGTGACCGCAAGGAGGACAAGAGATGAATAAACCGATCAAAGGCCACGGGCTGTTGTACAAACCACTGGCTGTCTTGTCGTTCTTGCTATTGCCATGCCTTGTCATGACAGGGTGTGGCGGTTCCGGGACTGCTGCCGGTGGCAATACCAGTCAGGTAACGATTTCACTGGGCCAGGGCGTACTTGCCGGAGCGCTGACAGCGCCGGGAACCATTCCGGCGGGCGTGCAATCGTTCTCGGTCACCGCCAGGAACAGCGCCGGACAGATTATTGCCGGGCCGGTGACGGCGACGTTACCACAAACCAGCGTAACCCTGACCGTACCCAATGGTTCAGGCATCACCTTCGATTTGCACGCCTATGATGCGGCTAACGGGCTGGGCAAGGTGATTTATCAGGGCACCAGCGCACCGCAAACGCTGAACGGCACAGCCGTCGCCATTCCCATGCAGCTTAATCTTGCCGTCACCATTACCGCCAACACCCTGCAAACATCTCCGGGCGGAAGTATTACACTCAACGGCTTTGTCGCCGGTGCAACGCCACCTGCCACATCGCCATTGTTGTGGTCTGCAACAGGGGGCACATGGACGACAACCGCTAACGGTGCCCTCGCCGTCTGGACTGCACCGACAACTGCCGTCGGCCAGACCTATACGATCAGCGCACAGGTTGATCCTGTAAAGAATCCGCAACAAAACCCTGGTGTGGTTGGCAGGGTGAATGTGCTGGTGGTTCCTCAGGTCAATAATTATGGTTTTGCCATGAGCGGCAACAGTTTCACCGTCAATGGTCTGCCCGGTACAGTGGATATTTATGGTAACGCAACCAACGCCATC
Source organism: Mariprofundaceae bacterium (assembly GCA_027075825.1). GTDB lineage: Bacteria > Pseudomonadota > Zetaproteobacteria > Mariprofundales > Mariprofundaceae > AB-137-C09. Next base: position 3,460 of record JALSZZ010000115.1, read on the forward strand.
GGCACAGCGGGCGTGGCAATGAATATCTCCTTTGGCTTCCGTGATTACACAGGTACCGGGGCCACAACCTACAATCCCGCTTTCAGCTTCGATATTCGTGAAAACATTCCGGGCCTTCGCAAGGCTATTGGCGTGATCACGCCGGTAACGGTCACCACAACGGCCAATGGTCAGGTCAGCGTTAATGTTCCGGCCAACGC
>JALSZZ010000116.1 GCA_027075825.1 Mariprofundaceae bacterium
CCACCGGCGTATCGCAGCGCCAGCAGCAACCTTCCACCACCTGCTCATTGGCCAGTACAGTATGGCAGGGCTCGCACCAGTTCACTTCCGCTTCTGCCCGGTAAGCCATATCGCGCTTGAGCAGCTGCAAAAACATCCATTGTTCCCAGCGGTAATAATCGGCTTCGCAGGTAGCGATTTCACGCGACCAGTCATAGGAAAAACCCAGACGCATGAGCTGACCTTTCATGTGCGCGATATTCTGACGTGTCCATTCAGCAGGGGGCATATGGTGTTTGATGGCGGCGTTTTCTGCCGGCAGGCCAAAGGCATCCCAGCCAATCGGATGCAATACATTATAGCCACGCATGCGTTTGTAACGGGCAACCGCATCGCCGAGACAGTAATTACGCACATGGCCCATATGTAGCTGGCCGGAAGGGTAAGGAAACATCACCAGACAATAGTAGCGGGGGCGATCATCATTCTCCTGCGCAATATCTGTCTGCCGCTGTTGCCAGCGTTGTTGCCATTTGGCTTCGATTTGTTCTGCCTGATAGCTGGAATTCACCGTGAATTACCCTCCGTTCATTTCGCCGCCAATGCTCGCCTGTTTACCACAGCAATGCAAAGTCTGAAACCTTGCGCATTGAACAAACCGGAGGTGACGCTATAGTGCGCCGCTTTTTTTAGGGTTCGGGACGGCCCAACGGCAAGTATAAGCGCACCTGCTTTGTTAAACGGAGAAGTACATGGCACTGAATGAATCGCAACTGGCTGAGTTTGAGAACCAGCTCAAGGCATGGCGCAAAGAACTTCAGGACGCTCATAGCAAAAGCCTGCATCATATGCAGGAAGACCCGGAAACGTATGCGGATCCGAACGATCAGGCATCCATGGAGACCGAGCGGGATTTTGAAATTCGTATCAAGGGACGGGAATATTTCCTGATTCGCAAAATTGAGCAGGCGCTGAACCGCATCAAGGAAGGTCAATATGGCATCTGCGACAGTTGTGGCGGGGATATTTCGTACAAACGGCTGAAAGCCCGGCCTGTCACCACACTGTGTATTGAATGCAAGATTGAACAGGAACAGGGCGAACGTACCCACAATTAATACCTTCGCCGGTGTACAACAGCCCGGGGTGGATCAATGAAAAAATTTTTCCGATTATTATCGCGCATTGCCGATGTCAGCAAAAAAATTGTTATCACCCTGTTTGTGCTGCTATTGGTCGTGGAAATCGGATCGCTGGTGATGCTCAGTCGCCCGCACATTCCTGAACAGGCCATTCTGCTCATTAACCCCGTCGGCGAACTGGTCGAACAAATCCGCGAACCCGGCGGCGATGGTTTTCTTCCCGGTTTGCCCGATCCTGATCAAACGCGCCTGCGCGACATTATTCGCGCCCTGCAATATGCTGCTGATGATTCGCGTATTCTCGCCGTTCGCCTTGATCTTGAAGACCTGCAACACGTTAGTCTGGCCAAGGTGGAGGATGTTGTTCGCGCCCTTCACGAATTTCGTCAGAGCGGCAAGCCTGTGTGGATCGCCCAGTACAACTACACCCAGGCGCAATATCTGATTGCCTCAGCCGCTGATCAGCTATGGCTGCAGGGCATGGGCAATGTTTTTCTCGGTGGCATCGGGGTTTACCGGAATTATATCCGGGATGCGCTGGATAAACTGGATGTTGACGTACATGTCTTTCGCGTTGGCAAATACAAATCAGCGCTGGAACCGCTGATGCGCAATTCCATGTCTGAGGAAGATAAACAGGCCAATGCACAGTGGATGAATGCCCTGTGGCAACAGGCATTGCAGATGATCGCAGACAATCGCAAGCTGAAAGCCACACGCATTCAGGCATTGCTCGATCATCCGGCTCGTTATTTGCGGCAATATGACGGCAGTCCGGCACAACTGAGCCTGCAAGAGGGACTGGTTGATGTACTCGGCGAGCCGCAGGATCTTCATGCGGCATTAAGCAAGCATGTTGGCGCTGATAGCGACCTTGAGGAACTGCCATTTAAGGAGTACCTGCGCGCTTTTAGCACGAAAGACCAGGGGAAAAATGAAGTCGCCATTATTACGGCCAGCGGCAATATTGTTGCCGGCGAACAACCCCCCGGTGTGGTGGGGGGCGACACCCTTGCCAGCTTGCTCAAACAGGCCGCTGATGATGAACGCACCAGGGCGATCGTCTTGCGGGTGGACAGCCCCGGTGGTTCAGCGCAGGCCTCCGAGGTGATCCGCCATGCCATCGCGAAGGTGCAGCAACAGGGCAAACCGGTGGTGGTTTCCATGGGCTCGGTGGCGGCATCCGGTGGTTACTGGATTGCTGCCGGTGCAGATGAGATATGGGCACAGCCATCAACGCTGACAGGCTCGATCGGTGTCTTTGGCGCACTGCCCAACCTGACACGGGCACTGGACAAACTGGGCATTCACTCCGATGGCCTTGGCACCACGCGCAGCGCCGAAGGCATCCGCCTCGACCGGCCGTTGTCGGCAGAATTGCAGGCCGTGGTACAAATGAATGTGGAGCACATCTACCGCCAGTTTTTGCATGTGGTAGCCACAGGGCGTGATATTCCCGAGGCGCAGGTCAACGAAATCGCGCAAGGTCGCGTGTGGAGTGGTGTGGATGCCTTGCGCATCGGTCTGGTGGATTATCTTGGTGATCTGCCACAGGCTGTCGAAGCTGCTGCCCGTCTGGCGCATATCGAAAACGATTATCAGAGTTACGATCTGAGGCCACCAAAAGACTGGCCGTCGCTTGTGATGGACAGTCTCTTTGGCGAAGCGCGACTCTGGTCAGCATCCGCTGTTCCATCGTTGGTTGCCTGGTTTGGGCCGCAACGCCTGCCGTTAACACAGACGCTGGGTTCATGGATGCAGTTGCTGAATTCGGAACCCGGCCACGTCTTTGCCTACAGCGGTCTGAAGGTGCAATAAGCCAGCGTGTCTGGCAATCTGTGGGCTTGCCGCTTTGCTTTTCCTGCTTTTGCCTTCATAGTTGTGCCATGCTGCTCATCCGCTTTCTCTTTTTACTGCTGGCATCGGCATCGGCGGCCATCGCCGCTACGCCTGCTGATTTGCAGCCTTGGCAAGCCTGGGTGATGAAGCCCCATGAAGATGCAGCCTGCGCTATGCATTATCGCCAACATAAGCAGCGTTTTTGCGCCTGGCCAGGGGTGTTGGCACTGACGGTAACGGCAGATGGTGGCAGCTTCCGTCAGCGCTGGCAGGTGCAGGGACCTTCGTGGATTGCCCTGCCCGGCAACAAGGGAAGCTGGCCGCAGGATGTGACAGTGGATGGCAAGGCGGCGGTAGTCATCGACCGGCAACAGCGGCCTTTTTTGTATCTGACTGCTGGCAGGCATCAGCTTCAGGGCAGTTTTCACTGGTTGCAACGTCCCAATGCCATCTGGTTACCGGCCACAACAGCGCTACTGACCCTGCAACTGGATGGTCAGCCCGTCAGCGTGCCGCATATCGAAAAAGACGGCCGTTTGTGGCTGAATGAGGCTGCCATTGCTGCGCCTGCCAACAGCAGGGAACAGATGCAGGCGACCATTTATCGTCGAATCAGCGATGATATTCCCATGCAAATACTGATTCGCCTGCAATTGCGGGTGACCGGACAGGCCAGAGAAG
>JALSZZ010000117.1 GCA_027075825.1 Mariprofundaceae bacterium
GAGCCAAAGAATCCGGCAATGTCATCATGGGGACGGAACTTGCAGGTTTGCATGCCGAACTGGCCTGGCGTGTCACAGGCCCCCGTTTTTCCGCAACGGGGAATAAAAAGTATATGAAGGGCTATCAGACCACCAGTATCCGCCTGCATTATACCATCAATGAACGCTGGCAACTGCATGCACGGGTTGATAACGCAGGCAACAGCAAGTATGAGGAAGTGGCCGGTTACGGTGTGCCGGGGCGAGCCTGGTACGCCGGTTTAAGCGCTGATTTGTAATATGAGGTAAGAAAGTGAATGCCTTTCTCGTGTTCGTCTGCAACGTCAACAAAACCCGTCGTCGGTATTGATGGTTGAGCAAAGGCTCCGCATGCGCATGGCAGTTGCAATGCTTGTTGCTGTCATGCTGCATGCCTTCATGCTTATCATTCCCGTTCAGACAAGCACAATATTACCATCATTACACAACAAGCCATTGCAAATCAGACTGATCACAGCAGCTGATCCGGCGCCACCGGCAACCATTCCTGACCATGAAAGCGCCTCGCAACATCAACCCGCACAGACAAGAACAGGTATGCAGAAAAAACATCAGAAAAACACCTGGCACCACACCATTCGAAACACCTCATCTCCGATCATGCAGCGTCGCCAAAACCGGAGGAGTGTCCCGGCATTCAACAAAAGAAAACACATGCCCGCTGTCGTGAAACCATCAGCGCCATTGCATACCCACCCCCCGGCAGAAAAAACAAAGCCACTTGCTGTCAGGCAACAAAACGAACAAACCCGGAAAAAACACGATGAGCAGCCAGCCGCCAGCATGCCTGTGCCAGAAGACGCTCAGGCGAGTCTTCTGATGCACGTATCCTATCCCAGACAGGCAAGGCGACATGGCTGGCAAGGCAAGGTGGAATTACGATTTGATATACAACAACACACGATCCGGCATGTCACCGTGCTTACCTCAAGTGGTTACCCTGTTTTGGATCGCGCTGCATACCGTGCTTTGACACACATGCAACATATCGCGCTGGCTGATGGCATTTACCGCATGCCTGTTGTCTTTCGCCTGCAATGATGAATCTGTCTTGCCGGATCATCCTGCCGCTTTTGTGGCTGTGCATGCTGCCGGGCATGGCCCATGCGGAAAACGACAGCCGCATTCTGGCATTAAGCCCCCATGTGTGCGAAATGCTTTATGCCATTGGCGCTGCCCCCCGGATTGTTGGAGCGGTGTCCTATTGCGATTACCCTGCCGATGCACTCACCTTGCCGCGTGTCGGCAGTTACAAGGGCATTCGCGTTGAAGCCGCACTTCGCCTGAAGCCTGATCTGGCCATCGCCAGCAGCGAGCATGTAAAAGGCCTGATGCAATTAAAAAAAGCAGGCGTTAAAATCATTATTTCCAATCCCCGGCGTTTTGAGGATATTTTTCATGATATGCTTACCCTGGGAGCATTGACCGGACACCGCCAGGAAGCGGCAACACTGGTTCGTCAACAGCGAAAACGCCTGGCCCGTGTTCGTCAACATGCCATCTCACAACGCCGTGTTTTTTATGAATTATGGCCTGATCCATTGCTGACCGTTGGCAAATCGGGCTTCATCAATACGCTGATCAGCGAGGCGGGGGGGCATAATGTGTTTGCAGATATCCCGCTGGAAACCCCGCGCGTCAATATTGAAGCTGTTATCAAGGCCCGGCCTGATATGATCATTATCCCGCTTGAAAAACGCAACATACAACAACGGCAACGGTTCTGGAACAAGTGGCTGGGCAAACAACATGTGCATGTTGCCGGTGTTGACCCGGATTTGCTGCACCGCCCCGGCCCTCGCCTGATCGACGGACTTGAAATCCTGCAACGCATACTCAATCAGCCATGGCCATGACACAACGCAAAGCGCCGCTTGTCTGGGTCGTCATACTGGCAGTTTCCGCCGGATTTTTTCTGTTGTGTCTGGCTATGGGTGAACAGTGGATCAATCCGTTTCAGGCCAGTGGACAGGATGCCATGATTTTATGGGAACTTCGTCTGCCGCGTTTGCTCACAGCTTTTGCTGTAGGTGGCCTGCTGGCGCTGGCAGGTGCCTGGTTTCAGGTATTGCTGGGTAATCCGCTGGCGGAGCCTTATGTACTGGGGGTTGCCGGCAGTGCATCAGCAGGGGCTGTGACTGCACTGATGTGGTTGCCTGATACAACATGGGTGATGTCGGCGGGAGCATTTGCCGGTGCCTGGCTGGGGATTGTCTGTGTGATGTTTTTTGCTCGTTCAGGCCCGGACAAGATGCTCCTCGCTGGCGTGGTACTGGCTGCCTTCTGGTCGGCAATGCTGGGGTTGTTACTGGCCCTCTTGCCAGAGCAAACCCTGTTTCGTGCTTTTTCATGGATGATGGGAGATTTATCCCTCACGGAGGTTCCTGTCGCCGTGCTGTTAGCCACATGGGGCGGGGCTTTGCTGTGTGGTCTCTTTTTATCACGCGCGCTGGATATATTATTACTGGGGGAGCGTCATGCAGAGGCGCTTGGTGTTGATGTACGCCAATTGCGCCAGCGCCTGTTATTCCTCGCATCTGCTGTCACAGCTTTGGCGGTCACGGCTGCGGGCACCATTGGTTTTGTTGGCCTGGTGATCCCTCATCTCATGCGTCTGCTGCTGGGTTCCCTGCATCACAGGGTGCTTCCTGCTTCAGCAACAGGGGGGGGTGTGTTGTTAATGCTGGCTGATACCATCGCCCGAACCATGATTGCACCTGCTGAATTGCCTGTGGGTATTTTAACCGCCATCATCGGTGTGCCTGTGTTTCTGTTCCTGTTGTTACGACGGCCTTCATGATGCCGTTGATGAAGCTGCGTCATGTATCGGTTCGACGAGGCAGAAAAACCTTGTTCTCCGGGTTGGATTTTACCGTGACAGCAGGTCATATCACGGTGGTTCTGGGGGCCAATGGGGCGGGCAAATCCAGTTTGCTGCTGGCCATGGCAGGACTCATTCCTGTCATCGGCGACGTTGAACTCATGGGAAAGCCTTTGCAGCACTATCCTCCCCGCGAGCGAACACAACTGATTGCCTGGCAGGGTGAACTGCCACCAACGGCATTTGGTTTAACCGTCGAGCAACGGTTGCACCTGGTCAGCAACTGTCCGCAAACAATTCGTCATGTTGCTTCCGAAATGGCAATTACCCATCTTTTATTGCATGCGCTTGACCAGCTCTCCAGTGGTGAGTTGCAGCGCGTGGAACTGGCCTCGCTCATGTTACGGGATGCGCCTGTATGGCTGCTGGATGAGCCAACATCACATCTGGATTTCAGGCATCAGATTCGTTTGATCCATACATTGAAACACTATGCAGCCAGGGGAAAAGCCATCGTCGTGATTTTACATGATCTTCAACAAGCCAGGGCTTTGGCAGATTTTTTAATTTTAATCAATCAGCAAGGTGAAGCACGTTATGGCGCATGTGAAGAACTGTTCAACCGCCAGATGCTGTGTCAGACATTCGACGCTCCGCTCATCGAACAGGCAGTGGCATTGTTGCCCGATTATGGCTTCTGCCTGAAAACAGGGAAGCCATAGCAAAACAGCGTGAAGTCTG
>JALSZZ010000118.1 GCA_027075825.1 Mariprofundaceae bacterium
CTGATCAGACGCAGTTCATCCTCATTAAGCTGTGCATGGTAGCGAGCGGCCACATCACGAAGATCAGCGAGTGAGAATTGACCGCGTTCATCGCCAAGCATCAGGCTGTACGTCACCGGCAGCGTTGCCGCCAGGGTTTTGGTGTCCATCTGCGCATCGCCCAGCCAGTTGCGCATCCATTGTTCGGTTTCTTCCTCACTGATGCGTTTGACAGCGGTAATACCGGCAATCGCCGCCAGTTCCTGCTGCAAGGCATCATGATCAGGCTGCTGATCCCGGCTGATATACAGGTGTAGTTCCACTTGCTGTTGCCAACTGCCAACCCATTGGGTCGCCCCCTGCAGGCCCAGCCAGACAATGCCAATCGCCCACAGCGAGACGGCGACAATGATCAGCGCCAGATATTGATGCAGACCAAACGGCGGCATATTAAAGCCGCCGGGCAGGCGAAGGTTTTGCTCATTCATTTCCGGCATATGAATCCTCCACCAGTGAGCCGCTGTGCAGGCGCAACACCCGCCCCGGATGACTTTCCAGAAACTGGAGATCATGGGTGGCCGTGATAACCGTTATACCCATTTTATTCAGCGCCGATAACAGGTTCAGCACTGTTGTGGCTGTTTCGTTATCCAGGTTGCCGGTCGGCTCATCCGCCAGAATAACAGGTGGTGTGGCAACCATGGCCCTGGCAATGGCAATGCGCTGCTGCTCACCACCGGAAAGCGCTTCGGGGTATGACCACAGGCGGTCTTCCAGGCCGACGAATTGCAATACCTTGCGCGCGCGGGCAACCAGGCGGTCACTTTTCCATTGCTGTACACGCAACGGCAGGGCGACGTTCTCGAATACCGTGCGTGAAAACAGCAGCTTGTGATCCTGAAACACTACGCCGATACGTTGCCGCAAAGTGCGCACCTGCTGTTCGCTGGCTTTACGCATATCCACACCCTGCACCGCCATAAAGCCGGAAGTGGGACGCACGCCACCATAGATCATGCGCAATAACGTCGATTTTCCGGCGCCACTTTCGCCAATCAGATAAACAAACTGACCTTTATGAATATCCAGACTCACGCCGGAAAGGGCTACCTTCCCTGTGCGGTAACGCAGCATCGCCTGCTGCAATTCTATCAAGCTATTACTGTTCCCCATGGCCGCTACGTTAGCTGTACTGCCGCTCTGGTGCAATTGATTGCCGTATCAACAGTGCTATTTGCCCACGCCAGGGCCGCCGCCCAGACTGTGCGGGCCACCTGTGCTGCTGCGGCGAACGCTGCGTTCGTGATACACCGTCGGGCTTCCCCAGTACCACCAGGAAGGGCCGTGGTGATAGCCGTAGTAGCCCATATAGCCGTAACCATGATTTGCCGGTGGCAGCAGCAGCAGATAAATCAGGCCAAGCACGCAGGCAGTGATCAGCATGGCTTTGCTGTTTTTGTTCATGCCTTACTCCAGCCGTTCAATAAAATTGATGATACTGCGGTTCTTCACTTCATTCAGAATAATACCGATGATCAGCGTAATCAGACCAAACCACAGGTGTGGAATATAACTGCCCCGCTTGCGAATAATGCGCACCGTCACACTTGACGGATGCGAGCTGCCTTTGCTCTCAAATTTCAGACGCAGGTAGTAGGTGCCGGGCTGCGGAAAATCGACGTTGATGTCAAAGCTGTTGTGTTGTTCATCCCATGGCCCGTCATCGTAACCGGATTCGTGCCACAATTCATCGCCAAAAGAGAATAAATATTGTTTTTGCGCATTCAGTACTTCGCCCTGCACAAAGCTCCAGCCTTGATTGGGAATGCCGGAAGCGACAATCTGCACCTGATAGGATTCGTTGCTGCTGCTCACGCGAATCGGCCCGAACTCCGGCGGCTTGCCACCATTAAGCGCGATCAGTCGCGGCTGCATGGTGCCGCTGATCGACTGCCCTTTTTCGCCGCTGTACAGCCAGCTCGTCAACAGGCCAATAATGCCGAAGAAAATAAAAATCGTGGCAATATCACCGAGATCCACGCTGTCAGCAGCCTGCATGGCCATGGCCAGACGACGGTTGCGCGAACGATTTTGCATGGTGCGTTCGGAAAGCTTGTAAGCCATCCTAGATCACCTGTACCAGCACAAGGGCAAAGCTAATGCTGACCGTACCTTCGAGCATACCGGCGCCAAGGTTGCGGTCACGGGTGATTTCCGTGCTCAGGTCAGCCGCCGGAATGACCAGTTTGTCCATCATCAGCCTGATCAGTGGTAAAAAGATAAATGCCGCTATATTGGTGACCAGCAAACTGCTCAGATTCTCCTGCCAGCCAATAAAATCACCGGCCACACCATTGCAGACGATAATGCCAAGCGCGATCAGATTGCCACCCAGCGCCGCTCCGGCAGCCATATTGCCGTTTTTCAGCTCATCCTGAATCACATAAGGCGTGAACCAGTCGTACAGCAGGGTAAACAAAAACAAGGAGCATTGTCCGACGATAAAAAACACGATGGCCGTGACTACGCCGCCCCCTGCGCCATTGATCGAGCCGCCAGCGATCAGCCCTGTTGCCACATACATTCCCAACTGGACTGCGCCGACAGCGGCGTTTTGCTCTTCGCATAACTGGCGATCACAACTAAAGGTGCGCAAGATAATGCCATCATTGCAATAGCGCGATACATTGAGGAACAACAGACCTAACATGCTGTAACCACCGACAACCATCAAATCCTGCAACAAGCCCTGCGAGGAACCGGCCATGGCGCCAAAAAACACCGCATTCAGCCCAAGGTAATAGCCGACCATGCACAAGGCGACAGCCAGGTTGTCGCGTTCGGTCAGTTCTTCATTCAGTTTCCAGGGCGTGAGCACATCCCTCAGCCATTTCGCCAGCAGAAACAGCAACATATACAGGCCAAGAAAGCTGCATACGCGAAGCACATTCTGCATCAGGCCATCATCAATTTCCGGCAATATCACCTCCATGCAAGGCTATGTTGGCACACAGCCTCAGGGTAATCACGACAAGCCAAATAGTCAAATCGTGCCATGTGTTGGGCGATGCAGGAACTGTTTTCAGACCGCGAATCGGGCACAAACCACGAGGAATTCCGTGCAGGAGTGGTCTCCAGACCGCGAATGGTTCCGCTGCATACGTTCGGGGCCGGGAGGCCCCTCCTACAGAAAATCGCACGCGCCGCATCAAATGTAGGAGCGGTCTCCAGACCGCGAATGGTTTCGCCACCGCATACATTCGGAGCCGGGATGCCCCTCCTACAGGAAGTCGAACGCGCCGCAGCAGGTGCAGGAGCGGTCTCCAGACCGCGAATGGTTCCGCCGCATACGTTCGGGGCCGGGAGGCCCCTCCTACAGAAAATCGCACGCGCCGCAGCAGGTGCAGGAGCGGTCTCCAGACCGCGAATGGTTTCGCCACCGCATACGTTCGGGGCCGGGAGGCCCCTCCTACAGGGGAATCGCACGCGCCGCAGCAGGTGCAGGAGCGGTCTCCAGACCGCGAATGATTCCGCCACATACGTTCGGGGCCGGGAGGCCCCTCCTACAGGGGAATCGCACGCGCCGCAGCAGGTGCAGGAGCGGTCTCCAGACCGCGA
>JALSZZ010000119.1 GCA_027075825.1 Mariprofundaceae bacterium
CAATCTGGCAGCAATACATTGCATTTCAAGTTACCGGATATGGATGAGATACCAGACCATGCATATCAGTGCCTTACACGTCGGCTGGTCCTTCTTGTTATAGATGACGATACCTGGGACCAGGATATAGGAGAAGGCGTTGAACTGAAACATGTCCGAAACCTGACCGACGCAGACGAGTCTATTCGGCACCAACAGCCTGACATGGTTTTGCTCGATCTGCATATTGGTACTTGTTATGATAGCAGGGACCTGAATCAGGGCTTGGGCATTCTGCGGTGGTTGCGTACCTCCTTTCCTGAGTTGCCTGTCTATCTTTTCTCTGAGCTTCCTCGACATCGGGGATTGTCCGAGGAAACCCTAGAACAAGTCGTACGTGAAGGCGGCGCGCGGGGTCTTCTTCACAAGGAATTTGGCAATGACCTGCCCCACCTTGATAGCGAGGCCGGCGAAGCGTTCCTCGGGCAGATCAACGAATGTGTTGCGGAACTTCGTAGACATATTCTGGTCAGGAGTTACCAGCGGCGACTCCAGACTATCCACTTTGAAATATTCCCAAGGGTGATAAAGGCTGGAGAGCCACCGGTGCTGGAAATACAGCGACTTCGTGAAGTGACGGTCATCAGTGCTGCAGATCGGAAACAGAGCGCCCTGGTGGATATCCCGAATGTGCGTTTCTCTGATCTGGCTGGAATCAGGCAAGCCAAGACCAGGTTGGAAGAGATCGTGAGATGGTTGCAAGATGATCGCTCGTTGAAGCAGTTTGGTATTGAAGTACCAAAAGGTATCCTTCTGACTGGCCCGCCGGGAACTGGTAAGACGACACTGGCACGCGCCGTAGCTGGAGAGGCCCAAGTACCCTTTCTGGCCCTGTCAGGATCGTCCATATTCAGTAAATGGTTGGGTGAGTCTGAGGAGCGAATACGCGAAATCTTTGCCTGCGCCCGCAGATATGCACCATCGGTTATTTTTATCGACGAAATTGACAGCGTAGGTAGAAGAAGATCGGATGGAGAAGACTTTTCGATTCGTGCCAGCACCAGCGTCCTTAATGAGCTTCTGTCGCAGATGGATGGTTTCTCAAGGAGTGAACGCCCGGTTTTCGTTCTTGCAGCCACCAACCGGCCTGATATTCTGGATCCAGCGCTTTGCCGGCCGGGGCGCTTTGATCTGCAGATCGAAGTGCCCCGGCCGGATGCGGAGGCGAGAAAAGAGCTGTTCCAGCTATATCTTAAACAAATGCCATGTGCCGAAGGACTGGATCTGGAAGTGCTGGTGTCACGGACAGGCGGTGTGAGCGGAGCTGAAATCCAGCAGATCTGCAAGGAGGCCGCCATGCTGGCCTTGCGCAGGAGGGGCAAAGCCATCCAGCCCAGTGATATCCAGGAGGCCGTCACAAATATCTGCATGGGTCTTGCTTCGGAGCGCCCTTTGCTGGATCAAGAACTGCGTTGGAGCATAGCTGTGCACGAGGCAGGCCATGCCTTGGCCCAGCATCTTCTAATGCCGAACCAGCCATTGGTACAACTCACCATTCTACCGCGCGGCAAAGCACTGGGCTTCTCAGAGCATGCGTCCAGAGCGGAATATGAGACTCTGACCGCGAAAAAGGTGGAATACCGTGTGCGCGTTTTACTGGCCGGAAGAGCTGCCGAAGAACAATTATTGGGGCCCGGGTCCGTTACTGCGGGTTGTGAGAGTGATCTGCGCCGTGCCACTGCGCTGGCATCCAGTTTTATGATGCGCTGGGCTATGGCATCACAGAATTCTATGGTCAATCTGAGAGGAATGCAGGATGTATTTGGAACAGATCAGGCATTGGCAGGATCAGAACTTATCAACCATTGGGTGGCAAAAGTCAAGCAATGGTTGCAGGAGCAGATGGAGGCAACCAGGGCCCTGTTGCAGGAAAAGGAGCAGATACTGAAGTCGCTTGCCAGCTACCTGAATGAAAAGGAAACTCTTTATGATGAGGATCTGAAAAAGTTCTTTGCTTCACATACGCTATGAAGGGAGGTGCGCTATGGCTACATCACTTGGCGGGATCATGCAGTTCATACAGAATATTGGCTGGAAAGCCAGAATACCGGACGGAGAGGAGTTCATCGCCATAGGGTTTACTACAGAGTCCTATCGTGATTCGGATGGTGATAATTATCTACAAGTAATAATCAGTGCAAACGAAAATGGTGAGTTTTTGAAAGTATTTTCGCCGATGGTATACAAATACAAAGATGGACCTTACAAGATGCAGCTGTTTCAGACTTGTTTGATGGTCTCAGGAAAGACTAAGATGTTGCAATATGAATACGATGAAGAAGACGGTGAGATCCGTGCCATTATTGAGTTCCCCTTGGAGGATTCCAAGCTCACTGAAAAGCAATTGGCACGCGTGGTTAATGGCTTGGTACAACTGGTTGATCATTTTGATGAGACTTTCCGCCAGGTCATGGACAAGGGCGAGATAAAGTTTCCTATTCGAGACAAACAGGATTGTGAAATTGCATCCATATTGGGCCAATTGTCAGGCCTAAGCCGGGAAGAATTAGCGGGGCTCATTGAGGAGGTCAAGCGCAGGCGATCTGGGTCAGGCAGTACACCGCCTGATAGTCTTTGACTCTAATCTAATATACTCCTTTGTGGGCTTTGCGGGTGCTAGATGATTGGCGGAAGGATATATGATTATGTGATGTTCGAGTGTTATGGGACTCAATCAACTAAAAATTGCCCCAATGAAAATTGGTCGCCTTCATTAAAATAGATAACTCTGTCTGACTTGATGCCTAGGACACTGCTGGCCATGCCACGAGCGGAAACAATCGTTACTATCTTCCCTTTCTGTTGTGCAATTTCAACTGCGGGAGTAAAATCTTCATCTCCGCTAATGAGGATTGCATGGTCGTATGCATTTTCATAAGCGAGAGCGACCATTTGTACTGCCAGATAGACATCAGTCTGCTTTTCTACAAGAGCGCCATTATCTCTTTCGCGTACTTCGAACCTCTTTACATAGAAAAACGGCTGCCAATCTATCCAGTCATAGAATTTATGTTGTGAATCTTGTCCATCTCTGTGTGAGCAGGCGAAATAAATTTTGACAAGCTCCTTTCCAGAGGTGAGTTTTTTTACTAGTCCCCCGTAGTCAAATCTTTTCTTCTTCGGAAACTCGTTTTTAGAGTCCCCGATAGGGGATCAGTAAACCCCTCGCCTTTAGGCGATGGATGATATCCTTACGGGATGAAAGATTATAAGAGGGGAAGCCATACTGTCTGGGATTGTAAGTACCATCTGGTATGGACAACCAAGTATCGTTATCAGGTATTGGCGGGGGATATTGGGCACCGTTGCCGAGAGCTATTGCGAGAGATAGCGATGAGTAAGGAAATGATCGTCTATGCGGGCTCAATCAATCGTGATCACGTGCATATGCTGATAGGGATTCCGCCCCAACTATCGGTATCACGAGCGGTGCAGTATCTGAAGGGGAAGAGTTCGCATAAGTTGCTGTCGGAGTACCAGGTGCTAAGGAAGAGGTACTGGGGGCAGGATCTATGGGCGAGGGGCTATTGGGTTGCGACCAGCGGTAATGTGACGG
>JALSZZ010000120.1 GCA_027075825.1 Mariprofundaceae bacterium
TTTGTGAAGCAAGATGCAGGCCATGGTGGTCGATGGCGAATATGCTTGATTGCGCATGCGTGGTTTTCTAGTTTGCCGTCTTGATTTTATGTCAGACAGGGGGAGGGTGCAATGATTGAAATGGTGCTGGCTGTAGCGGTGATTCTTTACCTGTCCCTGCAGATCGAGGATCGTCTGAAGATACCATCGCCGTTATCATTGATTGCACTTTCCTTTGTCGCGCACCTGGCGATGCCCGAAATCGAATTTGCTTCCGATGCGGAAAATTTTGCCGCTATTGTGTTATTGTTGCTGCCTGTGCTGCTGATTGCCGATTCTCTGGAACTGCGCCTGGATGATCTGAAAGAGCATGCGCTGAGTCTGTTTTATCTGGCTGTGGTTGCTGTGGCTTTATCCGTGTTGGCGGCCATCATGCTGGGGGACTGGCTGTTCGGTCAGTATAATCTAACTGTGCCGGCGATTATTGTCCTGTTCGCCATGGTGCTGGCGACCGACCCTGTCTCCGTTGTCAGCATTTTCTCCAAGTTCGAATTACCGCACCGACTCAAGATCCTGGCAGAGGGCGAGAGTCTGTTTAATGATGCAACCGCACTGATTGTGTTTGTATTCGTCGGGCTGTATGCGCTTGAAGGGGGGGAGATTACCGGGGAATATATTGTCCGGACCAGTCTGGTGGTGGCAGGAGGCTCGGCCCTGCTGGGGATCGTCATCGGAGGCCTGGGGCTGTTTGCACTGAAGACGACGACAAATCGGATTGCCGAGATGATGATTGTGATTCTTGTGGGTTATGGCGCCTTTTATCTGGCCGAACACTTTTATGTGCTGATGAATTTGCTGGTGGAGCATTCGCACCTGCACTTCTCGGGGATTCTTGCCTGTATTGTTGCGACGGTGACGGTGCATCACTGGATGACGCAGGCGATAGATGAAGGCGATCTGGAGATGGCCCGGGAGCAACGGGATCTTGAGGCGGCCAGTGCAGCAGCCGGTTCCGGCAAGATGATTTCCGGCCTGCTGGCCAGGATCAAGGTTACATGGGATGAAAAGCAGCGGCATTTGCGCACGCAGGAAGACATCCAGCTGCTGGCGCTGGTGGCCAATACCATCCTGTTTGTGGCGATGGCCGAGATTGTGGATTTTTCGTTGCTCCTTCATTACAGCCGGGAAATTCTGGTCATGTTCATTGCCACCACCATTATCCGCGCATTAATGATGGCCAAGTTTGCGTTCATTACGAATCAGACAGATAAAATGACCAATGTCAATTTCCGCTGGTGGGGTGTATTGACTTTTGCCGGCATCAAGGGCGGATTGTCAATTGTGATGCTGTCCATGATTCCGGACAGTTTCCCGCATCTTGATATGTTCAAGGCGGTTGTGATTGGTGTTATCATCCTTTCGACATTTGTTTATGCGCTGATTCTGCTGGCATTGATCAGCATGAATCGTGAGGTGTTCAGGAAGGAGAAAGAGGCGGAGGCGCATTAGGGCTGATATTTTGGTGATATGTCCGGGGTATTGTGGCAGACGATGAGGTTCGCCAGAGAGGGGTGATGTATGCAAATATCTCTCAGATATGGATATGCAGTTGAAGTGCGCAACATTCTTGCCTTTGGCTCCAATTGATTTGGATACTAGGTGTCGCTGATTTGCAGGGGCTTTGGGGGGGAGAACTTATGCTGTTAAAATTGCTATCGCTGATCATTAGTCTGTTTGTGATTCCCGCCCATATTGTGGCACAGCCTCAGGGCGCCCCTCTCATAAGCGGTGATCTGGCGCTTTTCTTTGATCCTGAAGAACTCTATGTCGAGTCGGCCTCCCGAATGAAGGAAAATGCTTCTGAGGCTCCCGCTGTCGTAAATATTATTACCGGTGAGCAGATCAGAAGCCTTGGAGCCAGGAACTTGATGGATGTCCTGATTACCATTCCCGGGTTCACAGAGATTCAGGACACCAACGAGAAAGTTGTGGTCGGACGTGGCGTGTTTGCTACAACAACGCACAAGTTTCTTTTGCTTAGAGACGGGCACCGCTTAAATGAACCGATGTTTGAAGAGATGGTTCCGGCAAACTCGATTAGTCTGGCAAACATTAAACGCATTGAAGTATTGCGTGGTACCGGCGCCAGTCTTTACGGCAACTCATCCCTGCTTGGAATTATCAATATTGTTACTCTTGACCGTGATGCGTCTTCATATGCATCCGTTACAGGCGGTAATTTTGGCCAGCTTGGGGTGGATTTTGGCTTTAATGAAAAGCTGGATAAGAACAGGCAACTGCTGTTTTTTGGAAGCGTGCGCAACCATAATGGTGAAACTGTTAACCTGCCTGCCAATCAGGATATGGCAGCAAATCCTGTTGCCGGGAGTCAAAAGGTGGAAGCCAGGCCCTTCAACTTTGATATTGGCCTGAAATACAAAGGAAGTGAGTCGCAGATTTCATTGTCAGCACGGCGTTCTTCTTATGATACTCCCCGTTCTAATGATGGGGCATTTCTGACAGTCGGTGATATATTGAACAATCCGGTCCAGGTGTTCGACTTCCAGCACCTGGATGTGCAATTTTTACCAAGATGGAAAGATATCGATTTTACTCTGCGCCACTATGCTGATAGATCGCTGTTAAGAACACCTCAGTATGTCACAACCGCTCGAGATGCTCCGCCACATGGCAAGGCGTTTGACCTGCGTATAGAGAGTGCCCGGGCAGGAGTGGATTATAGCGGGGTATTAGAGCATCAGCATGGCTCTCTGATTGCCGGTATTCAGTTTGAAAATTTCTGGTTGCTTGATTCTGCAATCGAGACAAGTTTCGCAGATAATGCCACAATGACCGAATTTCCATCATTGGCGAAAACATCCGAGTGGAATCTGGCTCTGTATATGCAGGAAAAGTACCATGTCACTGCAAATCTGATTTTTAATGCCGGATTGCGCTGGGATTATTACGAGTCATTTGGAAGTTCACTCAATCCCCGGTTTGCGTTAGTTTATAATCCTGTGGGAAGTTTTTTTATCAAGGTCGTCTATGGCAGGGCATTTCAGGCACCAAGTTATTTCTATCGCACCGAGAATCTGGGTCTGGGTTATGGTTCCCCAACCGGTTTGAGGCCTGAAAAGCTGGATAATTACCAGTTGAGTGTTGAAAATACATTTGGGGATGGTTTCTGGGTGCGTGTAAGTGCATACCATAACAGGGTCAAGGATTTAATTGCTCGCCCTGCCGGGGCTGCGACCTATCAGAACCTGGGACGGTTGACGACGCGGGGCATTGAAAGTGAGTTGAAGATAAAAGTGCTTGATCCGCTAGAGGTTTTTGTAACGCATTCACTGCAATGGGCACTTGCAGGTAAAACCGATGCAGAACTTTTGGCCAATGGTGCGCTGGCCAATATTCCACGCCAGACCGCTACCGCAGGTCTGACATGGCAATACGCACCAGTCCTGTCAGGCAGCCTGTATGCAAACTGGCATAGCAGCATTGCTTCACCGATTATTGGCCCGACGCCGACACAATCCGATTCCGGATACAGGATACCGGCAGCTACATTAG
>JALSZZ010000121.1 GCA_027075825.1 Mariprofundaceae bacterium
CCATAAAACAGCAAGGCCAGGATTGCCAGCAAAGACCGATTCACCCATATCAAAGTTTCTGTAGTTAATTCCGCCACTGGCTGCACCAAACGTCACAAAGCCATTGGAGTTGATGTGTACATCGGTATAATTGACGCCGGCAAAATCAAAGGTGAAGCCAATTGCTGCGGTGTGATTTGATTCATCTCCGGCATTGACGTCGGTGCCAGTGCCTGCGATGCTTGTCGCGCCAGCAGCTCCGGTTTCATTGTAATTTATGCCGTCTAAACTGGGTGGCGTTACCAAGCTATCAACGTTCTCAGCGCCATTTGCATCATAACTTGCGAAAGTGGCTAAGGATGAGGAGTCTACAGATAATGTGGTGCCGTCAAAAGAAAGCGCATCTGCTTGTGAGTGGGAGGCAATTGCTTGATTAATAGCCGTTGTTAAGTCTTCATAATCGCTACTCGTGGTGTCAATGTTATCAATGGCCAAATCAATATCGAAGCTCTCGCCAAACGCATAGCTTCCACCCAGGCTTAAGGTGTATTCGACGGTATCCCCTTCATTGACATTGTCGGCAGTATTACTGCTTAAGGCCCAAACGGCTGAATCACTATCATCAATCGTCACAATGAGGTTGCCATTGGTGATTAAGGGATTGAAACCTACACTGGCTTGAGGGTTGCTGATGCTTATTTGAAAGCTTTCTTCACCTTCAACAAGGTCATTGCTTAAATTTAGCGTAATTGTTAGGTCATCCATGGAAACTGAGCCAGTATTTTGGACAAACAACAGGGAATGACCATCTGTGAGCGATTCTGAATTGAATGAATACTCCATACCAACGCCTGAGCCATCTTGAATGCCGATGGTTGCACTTTTACCGTAATCATAGTTTGTGGAGCTATCAAAATCCAAGTCTAAATAACGAAACTCGATGTTATTAGACCCTTCATAAAGAATCATTTGGAAGGTGCTACCATCACCATTTCGGTCACTATAATGATGCATATTATGCCATTCTACTGTCAGTGTTCTTGAGCCAATGACACCGTTAAGCTCGGTATAGATATCACCACCGCTTAGAGGGTATAAGTCATCCCAGAATGGTGCAATGGCTGGACGATTATTAAGTTCAGTACCGCTACTCATTGACACGTTGTTATAAGTCATGTCTGCGTTATCTTCAAAGTTGAGAACCCCATTATCCGATACCCAAAATTGACTGTAGTCCGTACCAAAAAAATTAAAATTAAAGCCGATGTTGACATTGAGCTCAACATCATCCGCGGCGATACCCAAGGCCGTTCCTGTGCCAGAGATGCTCGTCGCACCACTCGCTCCTGACGGGTCGTTGCTTAGGCTATATCCCGTATTAGTGTAGCTTAAGGTGGTGCCATCGAAGCTCAATGAACCATCTCCGGAATAGCTTGAGATGGCATTGTTTATGGCACTTGTCAGACTACTGTAATCGGAGGCGTCGGTAGTGATATCCGTTAAGCTTAAGTCGATGCTTGTTGATGCATCTGCGTTTAAGCCTCCATCGAGGCTGATGGTATAATTGGCGCTACCGCCGTCGGCAACCTCGGTATCGCCAGAAATGCTCCAGCTAATATCCGCCACATCATTAATCGACGTAGTCACAGAGTTATTTGACCCATTAATCGTTGGCGTGTGGCCAACGACAGCGCTAGCATTACTCAGTGATATTGAGTAGTCCTCACCACCTACTTCATCAAGGCCATCACTGATGGCATTTAAAGTAAAAGTCAGAGGCGTCGCATCAAGTGCACCTTGGCTATGAAACAATATTGAAGAACCATTTGTAACTGCTGCGGTATTGTATGAAAATGCATTCCCGATGCCAAGGCCGTTTTGAAGACCAATGCTTGCAGATAGGCCATTATCATAACTAGTCGTCGAGTCAAAACCGACGTCGATATAATGGAACTCGATATTATTCGAGCCTTCATGCAGTATCACTTGAAAGGTCGCGCCATTGCCATTACGGTCACTCCAATGATGTATTTGGTGCCACTCAATGGTTAATTGCCTTGAGCCAACAGCCCCTGTGAGTTGCGTATAGATTTCACCACTGAGTACAGGGTAGAGGTCGTCCCAAAATGGCGCAATGGCAGCGCGACCATTTAGCTCGGTACCCGTTGACAGATTTTGATTGGACCAAGACATATCGGCGTTATCGATAAAATTTAGGATGCCACGGTCGGATACCCAAAATTCACTATAGGTTTGGCCGTAAAATTCAAAGTTAAAGCCAATGTTGGCGTGGAGTTCGCTGCCATAAGCGGTAAGACCCAAGGGGGTCCCACTGCCTGAAATGGTTGTGGCACTACTATTGCCAATAACACCACTCGCATAATAGCCACCATTATTTTCGACCGTCAAGGTAGTGCCATCGAAGCTAAATTCAGCGAGTCCAGTATAATTGCTAATGGCATCATTAATGGCGGTGGTTAAATTCGCATAATCGCTACTATCAGTATCAATATCTAAAAGACTAATATCAATGCTAGCATCCGTACCGTACTCTAATAAGCCATTTAAATCGATGGTGTATTGGATGCCTGAACCCTCGTAGGCGATACTGCTGGATTGAATGATAGACCACTCCGGTGAAGAGTGAGGTAAAATGCTACTGATGACAGAGTTATTGGCACCATCAATACTGACAGTTACCCCAGTGGTTGTATTGGGGTTTGAAAGATTAACTGAAAAGTCTTCACTCACACTTTCAAAATTGGCATCATCGATTGCAGTGATTGAAAAAGTTAAATCACTCATCGTAATGGGCGCATCGTTGGTAATGGAAATTGATGAGCCATTAGCAACAACCGAGGCGTACTCGTTGTAGGCATATTCCAAACCGCTGCCGTTGCCACCTTGTATGCCTATGGTCGCTGAGCGGCCAAAGTCGTAGCTGGTGCCATCAAAGTCGACATCTAAGTAGCGAAACTCTATCTCGCCGGTTGCTTCGTGTAACACCATCTGAAATGTTGCGCCATCACCGGTAGATTCTGAGGCATTGACTTGATGCCACTCGACAATAAACTCATAGGAGCCCGCTGAGCCCGTTAGCTCGTGGTAAATATTACCGCCAAGGTTTGCTCTTAAGTAATCCCAGTAAGGGGCAATCAAAGGGAGACCGCTTAATGCTGTTCCATTGGCGATAGAAAGATTACCGGAGGGCATCATGGAGAAACTGGTAAAGTTCACAACACCATTGTCAGAAATATACACCGTATTATAATTAGTGCCATAGAATTCAAAGTTAAATCCCATCGCCACACTGGTGATGGAATCACTACTGGCTGGGTTAAGTGCTGTGCCAGAAGCTGAAATACTAGTCGCGCCTAGTGCACCGGTTGCGTCGTATGTTGCGGTATATTCTCCATTATGTTCTAAGGTCAAGGTGGTGCCATCAAAACTTAAGTCACCAGAACCAGAATATGTGTCAATGGCATTGTCAATGGCGGTGCTTAACGTGCTGTAATCAGCAATTGTGGTATCAATATCGCTAAGAGCTATAT
>JALSZZ010000122.1:0-1434 GCA_027075825.1 Mariprofundaceae bacterium
CAATAGCCACCCATACTGTTCCCACGGGTTTCTCTGCCGTACCGCCATCCGGGCCGGCAATACCGCTAACGGCCAGGCCAATTGTATCGGCATCAGCCACTGCTTCAGCCATGGCGCGCACCACCGCCTCGCTGACGGCACCATGCTGCTGCAACATATGCTCGCTAATGCCCAGTAACTGCATTTTCGCCGCATTGCTGTAGGTAACCTGCGCATAATCCAGAATGGCCGATGCCCCCGGCACGCGGCTGATCCGCTGACTGATGCCACCAGCGGTACAGGATTCGGCGCAGCGAATGTGCCAGCGACGTTTTTGGAGTTCGCGCAGTAATTGTTCTTCCGGCATCAGCCCTGTATGGTTCAGATAGGGTGTCGCGTCATCGAGCTGCATATGATCGCATGGCTGCTCAATATGGGCATAAAGTCCGGGTTCAAGCTCAATCAGGCGACGGCCACTGATATCACCCTGCAACGTCACATGAGCGGGCAACAAGGCGCGACCCTGGGCAAATAATGGCAGCCATGTTTCCCTGTTATTGCTCAGATCGCCTGTACTGGCCAGGACAACGAGGTCTTCCTGCTGTGAATAATACCACCACTGGCGCGGTGGGTTGGACATCGGCAAGCTGCGTGCGCCGATCAATTGCAAATCCCCTTTGTTACCGGCCCCCAGTCGGCGGCCATGCTGCATGGCAACGCTCATTAATTCACTGTTATCCGCAATAAACAACTGCGGCCCACGCAGGGTTTGCCAGTTATTGCCTTGTAAATGATGAAAATGAATGCTCCGCTTGCCCGTGCTCATTAACCAGGCAGTCAGGTAGCCAGGGGTGATACCAGCCTGCCCCAGTTGCTGCCAGCCAGCATTACTGAGGATAATATGCATGGCCGGGGACATCGTCAGCGTGCATCATGGCGCGGTAATACGACGTTGACTTCCAACACTTCCCTATCCGGCTTGCGTTCAAGACTGACCGAGACTTCATTCAGATCAATGCCCGCGTGCTTGCTGATCACTTCCAGCAGTTCCTGACGCAAGGCAGGCAGGTAATCCGGTTCGCAGCCAGCATTACCCTGATGTTCGTGGGTTAATACCAGTTGCAGGCGTTCCTTGGCCATCGCGGCGCTGGTTTTTGGCGGGTCACGTCGGAAAAAGTCCATAAAAGCCACCTGTTACCCCCCGAAAACCCGCTGCAGCAGGCTTTTTTTCTCGACTTCCAGAAAACGCAGGGGGCAGTCATGGCCCAGCAGCCGCTGCACGGTATCTGCATAAGCCTGGCCTGCACGACTTTCCCGGTCAAACACCACCGGCGTGCCGGCATTGGAGGCCTTGAGTACAGCTTCTGATTCGGGAATCATGCCCAGCAGGGGAATGCCCAGCAACTCCTGAATATCCTCAATCGACAGCATTTCACCTTCTGCCACGCGTGCCGG
>JALSZZ010000122.1:1534-3512 GCA_027075825.1 Mariprofundaceae bacterium
TGTTCATTTTCCAGCCATGCCTGCAAGGGGGCAGCGCCGTGTGTTGGCTCGAATGTGCGGTAATGCCCGGCAATAACCAGCATTTCACCAGCAAACGCATGGCAAAAG
This sequence comes from Mariprofundaceae bacterium, assembly GCA_027075825.1. Lineage (GTDB taxonomy): Bacteria > Pseudomonadota > Zetaproteobacteria > Mariprofundales > Mariprofundaceae > AB-137-C09. Next base: position 1,643 of record JALSZZ010000122.1, read on the forward strand.
ATATTGGTTTGTGTATCACCCTGAGCGCCTGCCAGCGCCTTGCCCCGCATCGGGCCGTAGATATGAATATCACCATCTGCGGCAACCTCGGCTCCTGCATTGACAGCAGCGAGTACCACCAGATCGCCGCCCTGCGCATAAACCTGTTGCCCTGCCCGTACCGGATGACCGACGACCATGGTCGGTGTGCGCGGTGCGCGGCGACTGCGGGTCGGCGTTTTTTTCTCATGCCCATGCTGGGCGCTGGCATGCAATACCGCCAGTCCTTCGGTAACCGCAGCCTGCTCCATGGCTGGCGTGCCATGAATGATCCCCACAGGCAGCAGCGCCGCCTGACGCAGCAATTGCACCAGCGTGGCAATATCAAGCGGGCCAACGCTGGTCTCTTCGTTCGTTTCCCGCAAGGTAAGCGGTGAAACATCCACCACCAATGGCGCATTAACGAAAAACTGTTGTGACTCCAGCAGTCGCTTTTCCAGTTCCTGAGCGATGCGACCGACGTCAGCAGTATTCACCTGAAACACCGGCAGGGAAAAGGCCGAGCCCCGGAATTCGAATGGTGCCGTCATGGTATTTCAGAAGCCGGGCAGCAAACCGCCAAGCGCCTTGTTGACGGTGTCTTTCACTGCCTTGCCAGAGGGTTTGGTGAGTGATGTTCCGGCATCTTTAAGTGTTTTGGCTGTATTGCCGCCACCCTTGAAGGCATTCTGAACATTGCCCATCAGGGCACCGGCATCCAGTTCAGGCGTGATCGAAGGTGAAGCCCATGGCCCGGCGATATGCAACGGTATCGTCACACCGCGACGGGAAGCCGCCTGATCACCCTGACCGACCAGTGTGCCCACCAGTTTGGGACGCATATGGTAATCAATTGCTGAAGCAGGCAAATTGACCGTACCCTTGCCTGTTAAACGAAACAACGGCGATGCCATGAATAGATCATTATTACGAATCAGGCCGTTATGAGCCGTAAAGCTGGCTTGCAAGCGCGCAAAATCAGTATATTGCGGGCCTTTTTGCTGCCCCAGTGAGGTGATATTGCGCAGCGCTCCGGCAATATCAAAGCCTTTGACGCGACCGTCGCGCATTTCCATATTACCGCTGCCGCTCAGCGAGGCCCTGATCGAATCAGGCAGCAGGCCATTGCCATGCAGGCGTGTGTCCATATCCAGCGTACCATCAAGCTGGTCGGAGTCCGCCAACTGCTGTAGTAACGGGCCAACCCGCAATTGCTTCACGGTCAGCGTTTCCTTCCAGCCTGCCGGATAACTGCCAGCGTTGACGCTGGCCTTCAGCTTCAGACTGCCACCTGCCATGCGGAAGGCCAGTGGCGCCAACTGGAACACGCCCTGCTCGTCCTGAAGGTTAAGCACAACCTGCTCCAGGGCGCTGCCTCTGGCATACAGCTTGCCAAGTTCCGTGTGTACGTTGATGCGCCAGTTGGCATAAGGGCGCAAATCAGGTTCTTCAGCCGGGCCTGCCTTTCCACTGTCAGCGGTTGTCTGACTTTTCCTTGCTGCTGGCAACCAGGGATCAAGATGCAGTTGTTCACCCTGTATATTCAGCCGAAGATCAGGATGTTTACCAGAAAGATAGCGGCCAGAAAGCACCAGCAACTCCTGATCAAGGCGTAACTTCATATCAGAAAGTGTCAGCGCCTTGTCTTTGAGTTCTATCATCATGCCGACATCAAAGGTTTTCCAGGGAGCAGGGTGACCCTTATACACACCGGCCAGTTCCGGTAGCAGCGAGGTTAGCCATTCACGTTCAACCGGCTCGCTGCGCAGGCGCAGACTGAGTTCCGGGCTATCACTTTGCAGGTTAATGTCACCGGCAAGATTCAGCAGCTTGCGTTGATCCACGGCCAGAT
>JALSZZ010000123.1 GCA_027075825.1 Mariprofundaceae bacterium
CCACAGCCAACGATCTGGTTTTTGGCCCTGTTACCCCAACGAACAACGCGCCTGCCACCTTCCCCGTGGGCACTACGCCGGTGACCTGGACGGCAGTCGATGGCTACGGCAACACAGCCACCGGCGTTCAAAATGTTACGGTGCAGGACACCACGCCGCCGACAGTCACTGCTCCCGCCAATATCAGCCTGCTGACGCAGGATGCCTATGGTCTGCCAGCTACTGATCCCTACATCCAGACATTTTTGAGCGGTGCAACGGCCAGCGATCTGGTCAGCGGGACGTTGGCAGCTTCGCCCTACAATGCACCTGCGCAATTCCCCGTTGGTGTAACGACGGTGAGCTTCACCGCCACAGATACCTATGGTAATACTGGTTTTGCTTCAGCGAGCGTTACCGTCAGTTATCAGAATGTTGCGCCCGTCATCATCGTACCTGCTGATCCTTATACCTTGACGGTAGCAGAAGATACTTATGCCTTCCTGACTGCCGCTGCCAGCGATGGTAATGGCGATCCACTAAGCTGGGATGTCTATGCCGCTGCCGCCAATGGCACAGTGACTGTGGATGCCTACACAGGTGCGATCAGCTACATCGGCAACTTGAATTACAATGGCGCGGATGCCTTCACCGTGCGGGTGAGTGATCCTTACGGCGCGGCTGCCTTGCTCAACGTGAATGTGAACGTCACGCCAGTGAATGATCCACCGGTGATTACGTCACCAGCGGATGTGTACACGGCGAGCAATCACATCGGAGCGCATACCTTCATCCCGGTTGCGGCCTTCGATGTGGACGGCGATAGCTGGACAGTCAACATCCTCACGCCGCCAGCCGATGGTTATGCCGTGGTCACAGGGGCGGGCATTGATTATTATGGTGCAACGGCTGTTGGACTGGACCAGCTGACCTTTAACGTGGTGGATGCTTATGGCTTGCCGTCGTCCATCGTTGGCCAGACCCTGTTTATCAATGTCACTGGCTCGCCAGCCAATCCACCGGTCATCGTCGCGCCGGTGGATCATTATACCACGCCGGGCGCGGCTTATGCCCTGAATGTGGCGCAGGATGGCTATGCCGCATTCACGCTGAATGTGACGGATGCCGATGTGGGCGATACGGCCAGTTTTGATCTGTATGCCTTGCCTGCCAACGGTGTGGCGACTGTCGATGGCTACGGGCTGGTGCAATACACGCCCAATGCGGGCTTTAGCGGCAGCGATACCTTCAGCGTGCGCGTTACCGATTCTGCCGGACTGACGGATATATTGCCTGTCAATGTAACGGTCTCACCGATTGGTATGATCGTACAGGTCGATGATGTTTATGGTAACCCGATTGCTGGCGTGGATGTCTGGGCGATGGATGCTTACAGCAACCTTTATACCCTGCTGGGTACGAGTGATGGCTATGGCCAGGTTGTTCGCGCACTTGACAACACCTATATTTATCTGGCGGTGGATACGCACAATCAACCTTATGCCAGCGGTTATATGGTACCACCGTTGGCCAATGGCTCAAATATTGATGTCACCGGCCTGCCTGTGAGCCTTAATCCTTATACCACATCGTTTGTCGCATTGATACTGGATGCCGGGCAAAGCTTCTCTGGCCAGGTGCTGGATGCTGCTGGTCTGCCTGTACCGGCAGGAACACTGGTGCGTTACAGTCTGGAGAACGGTGGAGGCATTCAGGGTGATGGCTTCCAGACACTGACTGATGCCTATGGTCAGTTCAGCACCGGTGTTCGCCCGGGAAATTACTATCTCTATGCAGATGCCCGTGTGATCGACAGCTATGGGCAGGAAACAGCATTGGCAAGTGGTTCTGCCGGTGGCTATTTCACCGCTACCAGTGGCGCGACTGTGGTATCTTCAGTCAATCAGGGCGCTGTGCTGACACCTCCACTGAATATCAATGCCCGTTTGCAGGCGGGCGCACAAATCAGCGGTATGGTGCGCGATCATTACGGCAGCGGCGTGGGCTTTGCCAATATTCAGGTTGATACTTATAGCGCGGGTCAGATATCGCCGACTGAATATATGGCGCAAACCGATGCCTATGGTCAGTATGCCATCAATCTTCCCGCTTCTCTTGCAGGCGAATCTTACCGCCTGCGCGTGACCCATGACATGTGGGATCTGCTGAAGCAGCAGACCGTCTCTCTGCCTTCCGGTGATATTGGCGGTTATGCCTCAACGCTGGCCGGAGGAGCAGTCGTGCTGGATGCGCTTGACCCTTATGCGCGTGCCTTTGTTATTGCCGCTACCAATCAACTGGCTGATATGTTGCTGGTGCGTGGCGCAACGCTTACTGGCGTGATCAGCGATGCCTATGGCGCGGTTGCCAGGGCGCAGATTTCGCTGTTCGATGGCGTGCATAATTTCAATGTCGAAACGGATAATAATGGCATTTATGCGGTCAATGTTGCGCCTGGTTCCTATGGCGTTGTTGTTCAGGGCTTTTTGCAACAAGGCGGGCAACGTGTCCCGTTGCCTAACTTTGCGGCCGGTGGTTTTGTTGATGGTTATGGTCAAATCAGCAACAACTTTGCCGGGTTTACCCATGCATTTGCCTTCAATGAAACACGCACACTGAATATCAGTCTGCCTGTGGGCGGTGAAATCAGCGGCGTGGTTAGCGATGCTTATGGCGCTGCTGCATCAGCAGTGGAATTGCGTACGGAATCCACGCTTAATTTCAACGGTTTGTCCACGGCCAGTGATGCAAATGGCAGCTGGGGAACCAACGTCTTGCCCGGCACGTATCTCCTGCTGGTTACCGGCCAGCGCTGGAGCAATGTATTCTGGCCGAATAACTGGGCAACTGGTTACCTCGACAGCTATGGTACGCTGACCGATCAATATACTTTCGCCCAAACCCTTGTGGTCAATGCCGGAGCAGTAACGCCTGCTTCAGTACAACTGATCGCCGGGCCTGCTCACAGCAGCGTGCTGGCGGGTGTGACCACCATGACGCTGACGCATAATCCCTATGCCGCATTGTCCGATGGCTACAGCAGTGTTCAGGTGGATGCTGTGGTCAGTGACGGACTGGGCACACCGCAAGCTGGCGTGACGGTATTCTTCAGCACGCCATCGGCCAATGCCGTGCTTAGCGCGGCCAGCGCTGTCACTGATGCTTACGGGCTGGCGAGCATCAGCGTGACGGATACCTATGCCGAGAATGTTACCGTGGATGCCTACAGCGCACTTAACGCTGCGGTAACAACCACGCCGGTTTTCCTCGATCCTTACGGCGATGCTGATGGTGATGGTCTGAGCAATGCCGATGAATTCGTCCGGGGAACAAATCCGTTTGATGCAGATACGGATCGGGATGGCTTTACCGACTTGCAGGAAATCAATGCAGGAACTGACCCGCTAAATGCCAGCAGCAGGCCTGTCATCACGGTAACAGGTGGTGTGCTGGATACCTATGGCTGGACCGATGGCACCTTGTGGGAGAAGGGTGTTCCGACGAATGGTTCTGGTGGTATCTGGAG
>JALSZZ010000124.1 GCA_027075825.1 Mariprofundaceae bacterium
CGTTCGCGCCTGTCAGGCGGCGCATGTGTTGTTTTATATTGTACGTCATGGCCTGGGCAGTGCGCCGCGTCAGCGCGAAAAAATGTTTGAATCCTTCGTCGAAGGCCATGCCCGTATTGTCAGCATTGCCGGTGAGCATGTCATCCTGGGTTTTGATAATCTGGAGAATTACACCGTGCAGTTAGCACTGCCGGCTGCGCTGGTGCCATTGCTTCGTCCGGGTGATGTGCTGGATGTGGAACTGGGGCTGCGCGGTCAATGCTGGCAGGTTGTTGATTCCGGCCCTGTGTATCCTCCCTGTATTTACATGGAAGCGGATTATTTTGATGTGCCCGAAAAGGTGATTCCCGGCGATGCAGACTGAGCAGATGTTCAGCATCGGGCTGATGAGCGGCACTTCCTGCGATGCGATTGATGTGGCCATTATTCGCCGCAATGGCGAGTTGTATCGCTTTTTTAACCAGCCGATTGAGGCGGATCTTCAGGAAGCCGTTCTGCGCCTGGCCGAACCGGGCATGGATGACCTTGATGTGCTCGGCCATCTTGATCAGGCGCTGGGCGAGGCCTTCGCGCAGGCCGTGTTATCCTCGCTGGAGCAAAGCGGGCTGCCTGCCAGTCGCATTCACTGCATTGGCAGTCACGGGCAAACGGTTCGTCACCGTCCCCGCCGCCGCGATGGCGGCATGCCTTTCACACTGCAAATCGGTTGCCCGGCGCGCATTGCCGAGCGCACGGGGATTACCGTGGTCAGCGATTTTCGTCGCCGGGATATGGCCGCCGGTGGTGAAGGTGCGCCGCTGACCCCGTGGGTACATCGTCAGTTGTTTGCGCAACCCGAACGGAACATTGCCGTGGTGAATATCGGCGGGATTGCCAATATCACCTGGCTGGGGCGTGATGGCAGCATCATGGGATTCGATACTGGTCCCGGCAATATGCTGATGGATGCATTAATGCTGGAACTGAGCGACGGTTATCGCGCCTTTGATATGCATGGTGAACTGGCTGCCAGTGGTCGCGATTGCCCGGAACTGCTGGCCGAACTGCTGGCCCACCCTTATCTGGCGCAATATCCCCCCAAATCAACGGGGCGGGAAGTATTTGGACAACCGGCATTGTTGCCATTGCTGCGCTACCCCGATATTGATGATGCCACGCGCATGCGCTGCGCTGCCATGTTCACGGTTCGCAGTATTGTGGATGCCATTCGTTTTTTGCCTGTGGCACCGGATCAGTGGTTGCTATGCGGTGGCGGTGTACACAATCACTTCATCGTGCGCCAGCTTGCCCAGGCCCTGCAGCCGGCAGCAGTGATGCCGACGGATGATGTGGGTATGCCGGCAGACGCGCTGGAAGCCGTCAGTTTCGCCATGCTGGCAGAAGCAACATTACAGGGGCTTGCCAACACCTGTCCGGAAGTAACGGGAGCCAGCCATGCCGTTTGCGGCGGTCAGATCACACCCGGCAATATCCGTTCATCTGCTACTGTTGTTCCCTCCGGGAAGAAAGCGAATGGGTTATCTGAATCCGGAGCATGAAATATCGCCTGGATTCCAGCCGGAAACAACCGCTCAGCCATCAACATGCTCCCCTGCCTGTTTGATGAATTAGCCTGCCATGGCGGCAGCACTACCGATGTGCTGACGCGGGTTCAATGCAGTTTGCCCGTTGTCGCACGCCCCGTGAAGCCTTGATCCCGATGGGTGACTGGTGCAATTTAGCGAAAGAGCGGTCGATAACCAGCAGATCGAAATGGCAAAGGTAGCATGATGGAACAATCCGGAAGAATGACGTGCAACCTTTATACACCACTTGACGTGGCCTGGTCGGCCATACGGGGTTGTAATATCGGATAAACAACTACATGTAGCAGATGAATGGGGTGTTTTTGAAGATGTGCCATGGCTAACTATTCCTTTCTATGATCCTGATTCATATTGATCTATCCTTATTTCAGGGATAGATTTCGAACAATGCATTTACTGATTGAACAACTGATTGCTGATTTTCATGAACGTTCGCTGCCTGAACTGACATTTCGCAGTGCCTCGCTACCTGCGTTACCCGGGAAAATTGATGCAGTGATCGGTATGCGCAGAACGGGCAAAACATCCTTTCTTCATCAGGTCATGCGAGGCTATCTGGATCAGGGCGCAGACAAGGAATCGATGCTCTATCTCAACTTTGATGATGAGCGCCTGCTGCCGCTGGATGTTTCGCAACTGACAGCTATTCATGAGAGCTACTTTCGTCTTTTCCCTCACCGGAGGGGAGTGCGTTGCTATTTCTTCTTCGATGAGATTCAAAACATCACAGGTTGGGAGCGCTATCTGCGTCGCCTGGTGGATACCGAGAATATTCAACTGGCGGTAACCGGTTCCTCTTCCAGACTGCTAAGCAGCGAGATCGCAACGGCACTGCGAGGCCGCTCCATGAGCACAGAGATATTTCCATTCAGTTTTCACGAAGTGTTGCGCCATGAAGGCATAACGCATCATCAGTCAACACGACCTGGCGCAAAGAAACGGGCATTGCTGGAGAACCGCATGCGCAACTATCTGCTCTGCGGTGGGTTCCCTGAAGTGCAGGGATTAACGGATGAATACCGCATCCGTATCTTGCAGGAGTATGTGGATGTGGTCATCCTGCGTGATGTGATTGAGCGTCATCAGGTGAGCAATGTGCTGACGCTGCGCTATCTGATTCGGCATCTGCTTTCGTCAACAGCAACCCTGTTCAGCATGAATAAATTTTATAACGCCCTGAAGTCTCAGGGCATTGCATGCAGCAAGACGACGCTGCATGAATATCTTGAATATGTGATGGATGCTTATCTTGTTTTTAGCGTGCCCATTCATACCCTTTCGGAACGGGTACGGAGAACCAACCCGCGTAAGTTCTACAGTATCGACAGTGGCCTGAGTAATGCCTTTTTACCTGTTGTGCAGGCCGATCGGGGACGATTATTGGAAAACTGCGTGTTCATTGCCTTAAGGCGACAACAACTCACGGTCGAATATTTCAAGACAGCAGATGGCTACGAGGTGGATTTCATCACCACGGCAAGAGACGGAAGCAGAACATTGATCCAGGTTGCGCTGAGTATCAGGGAGCCAGCTACCCGGGCACGCGAGTTGCGCGCTCTGCTGGCAGCGATGAGAGAGAACTGCCTGCATGAAGGTTTCATCATTACCCTGGAAGAAGAGGAGGAAATTCATCTCGATGAGGGTATTGTTCGCGTACAACCTGCCTGGCAGTGGTGTCTTCATCAAGGCTGAACGTGCGCCAGAGTGCGCATGTTCCATTCCGTATCCGCTTTTCGTCATCATGAAGTATTGATCGGGGGCTGACCTCGTTTTTTGCCGGAGAAGCAGGCTGGGCGTGCGCATGGTGTATGAACTGGTCAATATTTCACGCCTTTTTCGCATCCATTCCGCATGACTGGTATCGCAACAGCCCGCTGGCGCGCTACGAGGGTTATTA
>JALSZZ010000125.1 GCA_027075825.1 Mariprofundaceae bacterium
TATCCGGCTTAATCAGCGCGTTCCCAAATAAATTCAGCTTTTACCCAGCCTGTGCGCGATTTTATGCATGATGAACCGGTGCAGCAGATAAATCCATTCGCCTGCCTGTGAGAAGATTTTGGGTAGTCGGTCTGCCTCAGCTCTGATCCACAGGAATATACCCAGAGCGAGCAACAAGCCCTGTTCAGCCCACATCGTCCAGCCCGGGAATGCCCCCTGACTCACCTGTCTGTGTAACATCAGTTGCAGATTATAAATCAACACCAGCAGCGCGATGCCCGCAATCATCGATCCGGCCTTTCCGGAACGTTTTTGCGTTAGGGAGAATGGTAAGGCAAAGAAAAACAACACCAGCACCGTAGTCGGTAACAACCAGCGCCGGTTCCATTCGGCAACTGCGCCCGGATCATTTTTATCCAAAGCTTGCCATAATTCTTGCGGAGTCATCATGGTGACATGGTCGCCTGAATGCCGTTGTTTCCAGTTGCCGGCAGACACCGGTATCGTTACCAGATATTTATCAAAAGCCAGCATGCGCTGATCGTCCCCGTTCCCTTCAAGCCGTACACCATTGTTCATCCGTAATTGAAGCTGACTTCCGGCCATATCGAATTGAGCTGATTCGGCAGTATAAATGACTGATACACCTCCCCGATTGTCTTCCAGGATTACTCCCTGATACACGCCCTGCTTGTCCTCGCCGTCCACATAGACAGTAATCCCGTCAAAACCTCGTGTGAAACGTTGCGGTGAAAAAGTAATCACGCCCTTCATGGCATAGACCTTGGCCAGAATATTATTAAATCCCAGCTGACCCTGCGGCAGCAAAACCATGGAAGAATAAGTCAAACTTACCCATAACAGCAGCACCAGCACGAAAAAGCTGCGAAACATTCGCGTGTAAGATATTCCGGATGCACGCATGACATCCATTTCACTGTTCTGCTGTAAGCTGGTGATGGTATTCTGCATCGATAAAAAGAAAGCCATCGGCACCGTCAGCAACAAAAAATAAGGCATGGTCAGTGTCAACATATCGACAATAAGCCCCCAAGCCTGCCCGCTGTCTGAAATCGTACCCAACAGTTTCAGTGCCCGGCCCAACAGGAGTACGCCCAGCACCAGCGTTAACCCTCCCAGGAACGGGCCCAGCCAGAGTCGCAGCAGATAACGGTCAATCGTCATATCAGCTTATCACCTTTTGGATTCAACATCTGTGCCATGCTAGCATTTGCATATCATTTGATAAGGGTCAGCCCGCCGGCCCGCTATTTGGTCCATAATTTAATCCATTGCGAGGTACTGTCGATTTTAACAACCGAGGAACAATCCGCCCTTACAGATCGTCTGAACCAGTTCCTGGACGCAATGCCTTTTGAGCATATTGCTGTGGAAGTGGCACAATCATCACAGCACAATGTAGAAACGATCGCGGCCATGTTGGACACATACGCGAATGAAAGCCGTATTTCAGTGGGGTTGATTGCGGATCGCCTGAAGCCCGGCTTGCAAGTTCTCGAAGTGGGTGCGGGACTCTGTTTTACCAGCCTCTTTCTCAAAGCCGAAGGCTATCATATTACGGCACTGGAACCGGCCATAGGTGGGTTCGGTATGTTTGAACAGCTGAAAAATACCATTCTTAAACATCATGCTGCATTACAGCTCGAGGTGATCACCGTGCCTGCCCAACAATTGGACAGGAAACAACATGGCTGTTTTGATCTGATTTTCAGTAACAATGTCATAGAGCATATTCCGGATTGGCAAGCAGCTCTGACTGCCATGACATCCGTGCTGTCAGGGCAAGGCAGCATGATACATGCCTGTCCCAATTATTCAGTGCCCTACGAGCCACATTATGGTGTCCCGGTTTTCCGTCGTCTGCCCGGATTGAGTCGTTTGCTGTTTTTATCTTCCCGATGCGATGCTGAAATCTGGGATTCCCTCAATTTCATCACCTGTAGAAATATAAGAAACTACTGTAATTCATATGGATTAACATATTGTTTTGAAAAGGAATTATTATACAACGCACTGAAACGCATTGATGATGACCCGCTATTCAAGGAGCGGCATCAGGGGGTGATTTCCAGCATCGCGACATTTGTCATGCGCAGTGGCCTGGGGGAATTAATACGACGTATCCCTCCCGCCATGGCCACCCCGATGATTGTCAAAATCAGCAAGCAACAGGAAGAGTCCTGATATGGCCCAGATTACATCCGGATTCCGGTCCATTTTTTCACACCCCGCCATCTATAATCTGGCCCAGCGTTTGGTCGGTGCTGAAAAGGCACGTCGTGTGCTGGCACGCGACTATATCCCGCGACAGCCTGGCTTGCGTATTCTCGATATTGGCTGTGGTACTGCTGAGATTCTTCAACATCTCCCAGCTGATACGGAGTACTATGGGTTCGATGCCTCGGAAGATTACATCACTCAAGCGCGCCGTCATTTTGGCAGTCGGGGCATATTCACTGCTGAACTGGTCGGACAAGCAACAGTCAATGACATGCCGCCCTTCGATATTGTACTGGCATTCGGTCTTCTGCATCACCTCGACGACAACGATGCCATAACATTATTCAGACTAGCGAAACAGGCACTAAAGAAGAAGGGCAAGCTGATCAGTATTGACCCGGTTTACACCACCGGGCAAAGTCAACTTGCCCGATGGTTGATCAGTAAGGATCGGGGTCAATGTGTTCGTGCTGCAGAAGTTTATGAAAAACTGGCAATGTCACAGTTTGATCATGTCAGAGCCACAGTCCGGCATGACATGCTTTATATGCCCTACTCTCACTTGATACTGGAATGTAAAAAGCAGGATACCCGGATACTTTAGCTATCCTGTATGCATGTGATAGGCTTGCTGCATGGCACATATTTCCGTCGTCATTCCCGTATACAAGGCAGAGGACTGCATGCATGAATTATGCCGTCGTCTTACCCTGTCTCTGGAAAAGATCACCACTGATTTCGAGTGTATTCTGGTTGAAGACTGTGGCAAGGATCGCTCCTGGGAAATTATTTGTGACATTGCAGCACAAGATACTCGTTTCAGAGGCATTCAGTTTAGCCGCAATTTTGGCCAGCACTATGGCATCACAGCCGGGCTGGATTATTGTAACGGTGACTGGGTCGTTGTGATGGACTGCGACCTCCAGGATCAGCCGGAAGAGATCATTAAACTGTATACCAAGGCACAGGAAGGCTTTGATATTGTGCTTGGCCGTCGTAAAAACCGACAGGATAAAACGAGTAAACGTCTTTCCTCAAAAATATTTTTCAGTCTGTTCAATTATCTGACAGATATGAATTATGATCCGAGTGTCGGTAATTTCCGCATAATTTCCGGCAAAGTGGCAGCTAATTGCAAAAATATCCGTGAAAATCTGCGTTTCTTCCCCGGCATGATCGAATGGATGGGGTTTTCAACCACTACCATCGATGTTGATCACAGCAAACGC
>JALSZZ010000126.1 GCA_027075825.1 Mariprofundaceae bacterium
CTTCAGTCCCGTCCCAATCGATGGGATGCAGGCGGAAGCCTTCCCCTTTTCCAGGTAGTGCTGCTTCGCCATAGAGCGCCCATTGCAGCCCGTGCAGGATCGTCGTCTTGCCTGATTCGTTTGCGGCGCGGATTACCGTAAGCTTCTTGACGGGATCACTTGAGAATTCAAGCTCCAAGTCGCGGAGCAACCGGAAGTTGTGGAATTCGGCACGGAGCAGCTTCATGAGTCCAATTCCTCCGTTCCACCATCCCGTCCTCGTTGAGTCGCAAGGAAACGTGCAGTGGCGTTGAACTTGTCATTAATCTTCTTCTGGATGTTAGTTGCCGAAACGCGATGGCCCCGCTCATACAAAAGGATATCTGAAATCACTTCAATAATTTCTTCTCTATAGCCCTCGCATCGTTCCTCTATCTCGTTACATTGACTAATGATAATCGAAATTATCTTTCTGTCATTTAGTGGCATCCCTCTTCCCCCAGCCGTTACAAGTACGCGGCGTCAACCATCGCGTCGATTGTCGCCAGCGGCCCATCCGGTCGCCCCGCGTTTCTCGCTAGCCTTGCAAATTCCTGCGCCCGGCGCAGTTCCGTCCGTACAAGTGCGCGCGCATCAGGATCGAGCCCCTCATCCATGCCTGGAGGCAGCGCCAGTAGGTCGTGAATAACGCTGTGCGTCTTGCCGATAGCACTGCATGTCCGCAGCAACCGCCCGCGCCGTTGCACCCATTGCCGTTCGACCGTCGTACTCGCTAGGATAAACGCCTTGCATATTTGCGGGATATTTACGCCTTCATCAAGCACGCGTTTTGCTGTCAATACTTGGATTTCACCGTCTTGGAAGGACTTAATAATTTTCTTCGTTTGGTCGCGACGTGCCGTTTCCTCGGCAGTAAGCTGGTGGAATAAGATGTTTTTGTTGTGTAGCAGACGGTTCACGTTTTCGAGCTGCTCCGGCCCCTTGTCGGAAGTATAGACCAGCGTGTGACGCAGGTTGTCGGTATGTTCGGCATTCAGAAGTGTTCCGAGCATGGCGACCTTGCTAGACGCCGTTTCCAGCAAGGCACGCCGGTCGCGCAGCAGCTTGGCAAGGTATATGTCTGGCTTACCGTCTTTGTTGCGCCAAGCGTTCTGCTTGATCTTTCCCGTCAGTTCGAACCAATCGTCCATCTCGGTCTCCGACAGGTAAACCGGATGCACATAGTAATCGTACTCGACGAGACACCGTCCGATAGCTTCTTCGAGCGTAAAACGGAACGCAACGGCACCAAAAAATCGAAACAAAGCCTCCGTTCCTTCCTCGTCATACTGACGTATCGGTGTCGCCGACAGCCCAAGGCGATACTCGAAGCACTCTGGTGGATCCTCTATAAAGGAAGCACGCCCAAGATTGTGCGCTTCATCAGCTATCAAGAGGCGTGTGCAGTCGAAACCCTGAATGCTTTCTTGAAATTGCGGCGTACATAACGTGTCATGACTAACAACAATTGCTTCTACGTCCGACAAACCAGTGCGTAATCGTCGTTTCAGTTTCTGTAATTCGTTTGCTCGTTTCGCGGCACCGCCCACTGTAGTCAGATTGACTGGCCTGAGTCCAAACGGTGCTATTTCCTCACACCATTGCTCGATAAGTGGCACATATGGTGCCGCGACGACAACAAGTAACGGCTTATGCTCTTCATATAAGCGATGTGCACAGATCATCGAAGTGATTGTTTTACCCGACCCGGTGGCCATTTCGAGAACGCCACGATAGCCGGAATCACACCAAGCTTTTACAGCCCTACCTTGGTGCTCAAAAGATCCCTCCTCATATTGAAGCCAGTCAGGAATATGGAATGATTGCTTAGGAAACGACTCGAACTTAAGAGGTGGTGTGGTGCTTTCTCTTTGGCCTCTCGCTTTGTAGAAGAGATTTCTAAAATCTTCTTCAGTAGGTGGCTGATCGGCCGGATAGCTTCTTAGGATTTTATCTTCGATTGCTTGCGGTATAGAAATGACAGCACAATCCTCTTCCCTATCTTCCCACAGACGTTCAAATTGTTCCTGGAGCTTACTGACCGTGTAGCGCTGGTTTGGGTCTTCCCACGACCTAGATATGCTAATTTGCTCAAAATTCTTGCGGATGCCAGCGTGGGTCAGATTGCTCGACCCATGCACTGCTATTGCTTGGCCATCTTGTTCAAAAATCCAGACCTTCGGGTGAAAGAGTGCGTCCTTCATAAGGGCGACCTTAATTTCGATACGTCGTGCTCGCAAAAGGCATGCAAGACAGTGAAGTGTATGCTGCTCAAGGAGATCTTCAGTAATAATTAGTTCGTCTAACAATGCGCTAGCCATATCGTCTGCGCTACGGATTCCTGCCTCAATAGCCTCTCTATCCTCAGGGGGGATGAATGGGCTAATTATAAGACGGAGGCTGTGATGAGCGCTTGCGATATAGGTTGCGAGGCCTGGTGCCAATTCGGAAAGCACGGCGCTTGAAAAGAACCCCACCATGCAGTCAACTTTTCCAGCAGCCCGAAAACCGGGAATGAGAACCTCTTCTGCAAGAGGGTCTGCGGGGAGAATGTAGAGCGGCCGAGCGTCCTGAAGTGACATCAGTCCAGTCGGATGGTCAAGCTCAGATAAAACTTTGCCTATCATTCTTGCAAATCCAATTGCTCAAAATATTACAACATGAGTCCTGACTGTTCCATCATCATACCGCCTTGTAGTCCATTCCGCTTCCGTCGAGCAAGCATCGCCGAGCGATGTATGTTGGACTTGATCGCGCGCCGACTCAAGGTGCCCAACGCTCACCCTCCTGATGGACAGCATAGCAGGCAGACGGGAAGCATGACAGGTTTATATCGATATTAGCCATCTTATCGAAAATCGATAAACTCTGACGACAGGCACCCTTCATGTCTGCGATTCTTCGGCAACGAGCGGGACGACTTCTTCGATCTTCTGGATGATTCTGACGGGAATACCGCTGATATCCCCCAGTCCGTCTCCCCCGTCGGCGAAAGGAACAATGACGAACCGGCAGTCCGTTGGTGCGAGATGAATGATTTCCCGCATGCTGGTTTCGCGAACCAGCTCACCGTTCGGGTCTATCTCTCCGGCAGCGAAAATATTCCCTTGCCTGCCGCCGTTCCGAGGGCTGCTGGCCAGCGCCAGGGCAACCGCAACAGCAAGATCGGCCGGCGACTCGTCGGCTCCTGCACACGAACCCTTCACGTTCACCGCAATGTGGCGTAGGGGAAACTCCATGTCGGCCTTCTCGAAGGCCTTCTGAACGCGTTTCTTCAGGGCTCTGGCGGGAGTTTCGAACAACCCGGTCGCATTCCATGCCGGCAAACCTCGTGCGAAGGCCACTTCGACAGTGACGGGAACAATTTTGCCCTGACAGAGGACAGCGCTGCTAACACTGATCATTGGCGTTCTTCTTTTCCTCATTGCAGCATGAAGGCACCACCATCG
>JALSZZ010000127.1 GCA_027075825.1 Mariprofundaceae bacterium
GCACCATTTCAATCATTGCACCCTCCCCCTGTCTGACATAAAATCAAGACGGCAAACTAGAAAACCACGCATGCGCAATCAAGCATATTCGCCATCGACCACCATGGCCTGCATCTTGCTTCACAAACTTTCGTGATCAAGTGCAAAAATAAAATGTCAAAAAAGGCTAAAGTCCATTCCATAAGCGGCGATACATCTCCCTGCAGGGGCAGTTCCCTGAACGTGACAAGGCAGGATGTCGTTCACGAATATTTGATACTAAGGAGAGAATCGTTATGGCAATGACCGTACAAACCAACACTGCTGCAATTACAGCATTAAAACATCTGAACACCAACAGCACCAATATGAACCGTTCGCTGGAGCGGCTGTCTTCGGGTTTCCGTGTAAACTCTGCAGCCGATGATGCGGCGGGATATGCCATTGCTTCCAAGCTTGATGCTCAGTCATCACGACTGGCGGCTGCATCGCAGAACGCTTCGCAGGCGACTGCAATGGTTAAAATGGCTGATGCCGGTGTCAACGAAATCCAGAATATGATCGTGCGCATCCAGACCCTGGCTACCCAGGCTGCTTCTGCCAACAACGTAAATGATATCGCCAAGATCGAAGGTGAACGCGTCAAACTGGAAGAGGCTATCGACAAGATCGCCAACAGCTCCAACTACAATGGAATCAACCTGCTGAATGGCATTGATGCCAACTCTGCAGCCGTAGCCTTCGCTGTCACAAACCCGACGGCAGGCGATGGTTCTGTTACCAGCCTGACAACCACAGCTGCTACCGATGGTGGCGTCAGCACCACATACAGCTATGATGTTACCACAGGCACTGTAGCTGGCGACACGTTGACCGTCACCGGTGCCGATGGCTCCACGGGCACTGTAACTCTGACAGCAGGCGCAGCATTCTCGGTTACGATGTCCAACGGCGCAGTGCTGACCGGCACGGCCGCAGCCACGCTGGCCAACAGCACAGTGACCGGCCAAACCTCGGTAACAGCCGATGCAGCAGCTGGACAGTCAGCATATGCGGGCGCCCTGGCATTCCAGGTCGGCGCAGACAATAATACGAACAATCAGGTCACTGTAGATCTGACCAATTCGTACACAACGTCCTCTCTGGGGCTGAGCGGAGCCGGCACGACTGCCATCACCGATCAGGCCACAGCCCAGGCGTATATCACCACGGCCCAGAATGCCCTGGACAAACTGATTACGCAGCGCGCTGACCTGGGTGCGACCCAGAACCAGTTGGGCTTCGTGCAGGCCAATCTGGCAACCAGCATTGAGCAGGCCAAGGCTTCTGTATCCTCGATTCGTGATGCGGATATGGCCGCTGAAATGGCTGACTTCACGAAAAACCAGATCCTGGTTCAGGCGTCAACTTCCATGTTGGCCCAGGCTAACCAGGCAGCCCAGAACGTACTCTCACTGTTCAGGTAAGGTACTAAATGGCCCGGCGCTTCTCCTGTCCTTCGATCCCCTCCCCTTTGCCCAACGTTCATGATGTGGCAGAAGGGCAGGAGAAGCTGGCGGCCATACCAAGGAAGATAAAGGAGGTTAATCATGGCAGCATTAATTCATGACGCTATGCTATCTGCCTCTGTTCGTACCGCAGGTCGAACCCCCTTGGCCACAACAACCAAGTCGACAACACTGTCGAATCAGACGGAATCAAAACCAGTTATCCAGAAAGAGCCGGCAGAAAACAAAAAGACACCGACAGAAGCTGAACTGCAGAAGGCCGTGCAGGATGCAAACATGGCGCTTCCGGGCGGAAACCAGAAGATCAGTTTCATTTACGAGAAACGCATTAACCAGATGTTCGTCCAGATTGTGGACAAGACGAGTGGCGAGGTCATTAAGGAAGTACCCCCCAGGGAGTTCATCGAACACAAAGTAGCCATGCATGAGTTCATCGGGCTGTTGCTCGATAAAAAGGGATAACCTGTGCCCGGCTCGGTCAATATCGGCGGTCTGTCTTCGGGTATCGACTGGCAAACAACAGTAGATCAGTTGATGGCCGTTGAGAAAAGGCAGGTTACGCTGCTGCAAAACAGCCAGGCGCAGGAAACCCTCAAACAAAATGCCATCCAGCAACTCAATGATTCCATGCTCACATTGCGCAGCACCGCGCAGTCACTGGCCGATGCCAGTCGTTTTTTTCCTTACCAGACCAGCCTGACATCCTCAGGGTCCGCGCCTGCGGACAGCCTGATGCAGGTCACACTATCCGGCAACAACCTTACATCGGCAAAACACAGCATTGTCATTCAGCAAATTGCTGCATCCCAGCGAAATGCTTCATCAGCGGCCATCAGCAATGGCGCAGGAACAGCGATCAATTCAACAACGGAGGCCCTGAACCTGAGCGGAAGCTTCCAGTTAAACGGCACAACCATCACCATCGCTGCAACAGATAGCCTGCAAAATATTATTGCCAACATTAACGCATCCGACGCCGGAGTTACCGCATCCAGCATGAAAGTCGCCGGTGCCGACTACCGCCTTGTACTGGAAGACCAAAATACAGGTGCGACCGGCTTCAGTATTACGGGTGCGGATCTGAGCGGCAGCCTGAGCGGACTGCAACTGGCCGGTGGCGGCAATCAACTGCAGGCGGGGCAGGATGCATCCCTGTTAATCGACGGGCTGACCATCAGCCGGGGCAGCAATACCATCAGCGATGCTCTGGATGGCATCACGCTGAATCTGACCCAGGCTGATCCTGCAAACACATTAACGCTGGATATAAGCATTGATGCATCCGGAATCCGTTCAAAGGTTCAGAACTTTGTCGACCAATACAATGAAATCACACGCTTTATCAACGATCAGTTCGTCTTCAATCCGGACACAGGCGAATCCGGTCCTTTGGCCGGGGAGGCCATGCTGACATCCATTCAAAGTGCCCTGGCCGGCAAAATACTTCAGTCCATTCCCGGCCTTGCATCTGATCGCAACAGCCTGACTATGATTGGCGTTGAACTGGACGAGAACGGACAATTATTCATCAACGATGCGCGATTCGACCCATGGCTGAACACGGATCCGGCTGCCATTCGTGATGTTTTTGCAGCCACCGGAAGCAGCAGCAATCCGGAACTGACGTTTCTCAATTACGGCTTTAACAACCCGTCCGGCAACTTTGATATTTATATTTCGCAGCCGGCCACAGCTGCAAGCATCAATGGCAGTACGGACCTGTCTGTCGGCCTGAGCGGCAACGATACACTGACACTAACCGATCAGCAGGGAAGAAAGGCCATTATCAACCTGACAGCGGGACAATCACTCTCGTCGATTGTATCGACTATCAACTCCGAACTATCCGCCACCTATACCGAACAATGGACCACGAATACCGCTTTAACCGTCGGGGGAAGTCCGATTACATCGGCAACAAAATTTTCGGATCTTGCCGCCAGCATCAGTGCCGGCGATACGATCAGCATTACAGGAACCAACCGGCAGGGCGCAACGGTCAGTGGCAGCTTCAAGATCATTGATCCTGCCAGCGACAGCATTGCCGACCTGCTCAATGCCATCCAGTTCACCTATGGACAACAGGTTACGGCATCCATCGATGCCGCAGGACATATCCTCGTGACAGATAATTCGCAGGGAGACAGCAGCCTGACATTCTCTATCATGGCCAACAATGAAGGTGGAGGAAGCCTTGATTTTGGTGCAACTGCCAACGTAACAGAAGGCAGATTCCCCATGGCGATACAGGCCTCCGCCAACGGCAACGCTCTTGCCATTGCATCGACAAATATCGGCGCATCAAGCACGTTTACCATCAACCAGAGTGCGGATCTCCTGGGCATGGCCAACACTACTGTGACAGGCCAGAACGTTACTGGCACAATTAATGGAGAAAGTGCCATTGGCTCAGGGAACCTGCTGATCGGCAATTCCGGGACCAGCGATGGCATGTCGATCATGTATTCGGGCACTGCCACAGGGGCAGTCGGCAGCGTAACCGTAAATATGGGCATCGGCGCCACCTATGACGGGCTGATTGATCTGCTGGCCAATCCGTTCACCGGCCTGCTGCAAAACAGTCTCACTGCATCGCAGGATATTTATGACTCCCTGCAGGCCAAGATCGACAATCTGAATATTGCACTGGAAAAGGAACGTGAACGCCTCACGCAATCTTTCGTGCATATGGAATCTCTGGTCAGTCAGTTTAATGCAACGGGCCAGTGGCTTACACAGCAAATCAATCAGTTCTCAAATAACCGAAACTAGGATCAGGAGGAAATCATGTTGGGATCACGGACTTACAAAGGCAATCAGGTTACCAGCTCCACACCGGTTGGCCTGATCATATTAACCTATGATGTCATCCTGAAACACGCCAACCTTGCACGGCTGGCCGTTGAAAACAAAGATATTGCCGCCATGTGCGAGCACACCCACCGGGCAACTGAAGGCATTATCGAACTGGCCACCAGCCTGGACCATGAAAAAGGAGGTGAAATCGCTGACAATCTGAGCCGCCTTTATGCCTATTGTATCCGGCGCCTGAGTGACGGCATGAACCTTTCCGACAAGGAAGCCTATTCGGAAGTCGTCAGCCTGCTAACTCCCCTGAAAGCATCATGGACCGAACTTGCGCGCAAGGGAGAATCACGGCAACGGTTACAGGCACATGGATAAACATCAGGATATTGATTCGCTGATCCACGCCATCCGCCAGCATGTCCATAGTATCCGGCGCCATCTGGCGGCAATGAACTGGCGGCAAAGTGACATAACTGCCAAAATGATGACAGCGAAACTCAACTTACTGCGCCAACGTCTGTCTGAGCAACCTCCATTAAGCGAATCCACGCAAATCAGCCTGATTGCCCTTGAGCGTGATGTGCGTACAGCCTCCGCCTTTATTCAGCAATCACTCAATGAGCAGCAACGCACTGTCTTGAAGGTGGAAAAACATCAACGCGCGCTAAGGCAGTTGGGCAATCAACTGTCTGCGTGAGCACCCTGCTGCGACAATGGACATCTCTGCAACTTAATAGCCCGGGCCGGTGAATCCAGGGAGCTGTTAACCCTAATTGCCCCCGCTGCGCAGTAATTGCCTGACTTTCGTTGCTTCAGGACTATCCGGATGCGCAGAAATCAGCAGTTGGGCATTACGCAAAACTTCTTCCTGCTGCCCCTGTTGCTGAGCGATCTGAACCTTGCGCCATAATGCACGCGCATGCTTGTCCCTGCTTGCTGATGCATTCTCAACCCGGGAAAACTCATGCACTGCTTCATCCATATCACCCAGTGCATAATAAGCCTCACCTAACCAGAAGTGGCTCAGGTTTGCATACTTGCCGTGCGGAAATTCAATCAGATATTTGGCAAATCCTTTGGCGGCATCATGATATTTACCCTTTTTCAGGGCCAGATATGATTGCGTATAGAGTTCCTTTTGTCGCGCCATGTCCCGCGAAGCATCGGGCTTTGGCGCACGCTTCCGGACCGGCTTTGCCTTGCTGACAGGTTTCTTTGTTGAAGCCTTGGCAACATGTTTCCTGTTACGATGAAGCTCCGCCAACTCGTTCGTTAATGTCTCATTGGCATGTTCCAGCGCATCCATTCTCTGCTGCAACTGCATAATACTTGCATGCAATTCGCGGTTCATGTCTCGCCATAATTCAGCCTCAGCCTCCAGACGGGAGCGCAATCCCTTCTCCTCATTCTGTGCTGCCTGTGGCACGGCCTGAGTTGTTACCGGCTGTTCACCCCGATTAAAAACAGTACTGTCCTTACCCGCACATCCCCCCAGCAATATCAGAATAGCTACTACCGGACAAACTGCAAAACAGTTACGATAACTCATTCAAACTCTCCTTTCCCGGAACCGGCCATGCCGCCCCTGACAAATCTGACTGTATAACCAACAGCAAGAGTCAGACCAATAACGAATGGCATTTGTTTTGCTTATGTTTTGAAAAACTCAAGGAGTTATGCATGAATGAGCAGACACGTCGGCGCACAGACACACACGGGGAAGCTGGCAATGACACTGCCGAGAACGCTCTGCAATCCCTCATCGAACAAATCGATGAACATAGCAGCCAGCTCGACGAAACCCCTTCCGCGAAGGATAAAAAGAAGGAAAACAAGCCCAAAAAAACAAAAAAGGCAGCCAGTCCTTCCGGTCAACACAGCCACACCATGCTTTATACATCTCTGTTTGTCATGGCTGCTTCCATCACCGGCCTGGGGTTTATGTGGTATCAGGGGCAGCAGCAAATCGTCAGCATGCAACTGGACATCAAGGAAATCCGACAGAACATGCAACAAATAAAGTCATCGCTGAAGGAAACCAAAGCACCCACTGTCTCACCCACCATACCGATGACGGAGTTGCTGGGGCGGGTCACCCCTGCCGAAAAGCAGGAGTCGAAAAGGCACTCAATGCATAAAAAAGCCATGGCCGCATCCGGCAAGATCAAGACCGGGAAAACAGGAAAGAAACCCTCCCCGGTCTCTACCTGGAGCGTGGTTATCTCATCTCATGAAAGCATGGAAGAGGCCCGGATGAAGAAAAAAGAACTGGCGGCCTCAGGCATTCAGAGCAACATCACGGACAGCATAATTCGCGGCCAGAAATGGTACCGCCTGGAAACAGGAAGCTGGCATTCGGCAGATGAAGCCAAGAAAGCGCTGAAGCAGCTGGAGAAAAAAACGCAAATTCCGGATTTATGGATTAAAAAAAATCCGGATAGCATCTAGCCGGAGTTCATTCATGAAGATAAAATCCAGTCAACAAAATACAGTGCTTCACAAAAGCAAACAAAAAAGCCCTTCTGGTGGCAAGAAGTTTGCAAGCCGGCTGCAAAAAAAGATTCCTTCAGTCAAAGCGCATGCAGAGGAACCCGCTGATACTACGACGACGCAAGCACAGGAGCGGGAGCATATCGGCAACGCGCTGCACCAGATTGCCAATGCACTCGAGGCCATTGCCGCACATGAACAGGGTATGTTCCACCCGGCCGGCAACCTGGAGAAGATTGCCTGTAATATTGACCGAATCCATAGCCAGCATCCCCTTGTACAGGATGCAAAAGCCCTCATCGCCACGGAAATCGCCCGCCTGAAGCGTCAGCTATGAATAGCGCTAAAGTCACACATTATCCGGGCGATACATATATGCGACAGGGTTATCGCCCGTCGGGAGAAATCAGTTACACATCGGCACAATAATGTGGATGCACGCAAAGGATCAAAGCGCATAGAAGCCATATGCGGGAGTCCGTTAAATATTTGTCAAAAGGAACTGCTGTGAAAAGAAATACATCTCTATATTTCCACTATAGTGAATGGGTCATGAATCATCCCAGGTTCGCGATGATCATGGCGGTTCTTATCATACTCTCGCTAAGCAATCAGCCATGGCTTGCTGCGGTACTGTTCGTTATCTTTTCGGTCGAAATCGGGCATCGCATTGCACTGATACGCTACCGATCCAAGCTATATCCCTATCGCATTGACCCTCGTCGCAAAATTGAAATCCTGTTTCTTGTACTGGACATAATCGGTGTATCATCCCTGCTGCTCACCGTTTTCCACACATCCCTGCCACTTGAAGGTGTCGTACTGGCCAGAATGTTCAGGGTTGTATATCTGCTCCGTGCTGTCCGTCTGCTGCGTTATATCGATCTGCAAAATGCCCTGTATTCGCCAACCTATGGCATGTTGATTTCGCTGATCGTCATTATTTCCTTTTTCTCCGAAGGTACCGTTTTATGGGCAATTCTGATCTTCTTCTCCGTTGAATTGGTCTTCCGCTTCATTGTGATGCGCAGCATGCGCTTTCCAACCCGTAAGGACAAATCCGTAGAGTGGTTTTTCTGGTGGATGGATTTGTTTGCGACAATTGCGATGATGCCTTTTTTCAACACCGCCACCTTCGGTGCATTCCTGCGAGTCCTTCGTCTGGCACGTCTGCTGCGCCCCTGGTCAGTGATTGTCCGCAATCTGGTTGCCGTTGTGCGAGAAGGGCAATTCATGCAGGAAATCAATCTGATTATCCTGATTCTGGCCGTACTCTCCATCGGCGGAGGCTTTCTCAGCGGCATGATGATCAATCAATACGACTTTACCCGGGACGGCATTATTGACAGCCGGGACCAGGGGATGATGGCGCATATCTGGTTCGCGTTTCGCGCATTCACCGACCCTGGCAACACCGTCACATTTCCTGATTCCAATATCATTGCAGCATTTTCGGTATTTGCCGTTGTCACCGGCGTATTCATTTTCGCCTTTTTCATCGGTATTGGCGCCAGCATTGTCTCCGGGCTGATGACCAAACTGCGCAACAGCGAACTGAGCATGACCAACCACATGGTCATGCTGGGCTGGAACGATTCCGCCCCTTTCATCCTGCAGCAATTAAGAAGACTCTCGGATCGCACGTTTTCCCGTCTCCGCCTGGCCTTGCTGCATGACTCGGAAAAACATCCGGACGGCCTTATTCATGAATCATGGATCTCATTTCGCTGGGGTGACATCGAAAACATCAGAGATCTTAAACGCATCAATATGGCCACTGCCAAACAGGCCATTGTTAATATCCCGGATAGGCAGCCCTCAGCTGAAAATATTGCCCACAGCTTTTTTTCACTGTTGGCCATTCGTTCCGAAAATCCTGGCATCTTTATTAATTATGCCACACCTGAGCTCTCCACGCCCTTGCTGGATTCGTATCATCATCAATTGCAGGTCGGCTGGGATAACAAGGACTGCTATAATAAGCCTACCGTGTTGCTGTCCCAGGCGGACATCAAGGCGGATCTCATGAAGGAAATCCTGCATTACCCCGATTTCGACCAGGTTCTGAGCCGATTGATGATTCCCGTGCGCCATGATGAATCCAGTCTGCAGGTTGTGGACTGGCATGGATTCATCCGCAAGGAAGCTGGTGAACTGGTACTTGAGGATGCTGACAAAGGGCTGCGCTGTCCGTTGAAAAAGGCTTTGGGTATCCTGTTTGCACGCGGCGTGGTACTGGTCGCCTTTGCCGATGAATCGCTAAAAATTCATCCAAGCCCCACCGCCGAAGAAGGGCTCGAAATCACGCGCATTGTCGGCATTGCACTTGACCCCAACACACTGGCCGGAGAAATGGAATATGTCCTGCGCCATGGCCCGGATACTCCTGTGCCGTCTGCCCCGACAGTAAAGGTAAGGCCAAGCGACCGACTCACATCCCTGAAAATCGTCATTATCGGCCATGTCACCGCGCTTCCACTGGTGCTAAAGCGCCTGCTCAATGAATATGACAGCATTGATCTCACATTGATCGATGATTTAAGTGATTCCGAACAAAAGGACCAGCTTGATTATCTGCAACGTCGCATCGCAGAGTTACCCGGTGCTGCTGAAAAAATTCATTGTGACATCAGGCGCTGGAACTTTCTTGATATGGAAGCCTTGCGGCAAACCGTCACCGGTGCCAATCGCATCATTCTTTCTCGCCCGGCACATATCAGGCACAAACCCCATGCCATCGTGGCCAGCGTGCTTTCCCATCTGTTTACAATCGTCAGCGATTTCGATGAAAAACCCTTCATTTATCCTGTCGTGGACAACAGAGACCAGGCTCATACACTGCAAAAAGAGCTGGGACGCTTTGAATTTGACCATGAAATTCATATCACTGTACCCAACGAGTTTTATGGAACCTACGTGGCTCATACCAGCTTCGGCATGTTCTCTTCCAGCAATGAAGCGATCTATAACAGCCAGCGCGTGTTGCGCTATGTTATCAGTGACCTGATGAGCGCCGAGGAAGGTAAGGATATTTTTGATATTGATGCTGTCAAAATCAACACGCCGCTTCCACAGGATATCCATGAGTTGTTTCTGTCCCTGCTTGAGCAAAACTATCTGTTGATCGGCTATCGGCTGAAAAGCTCCTTCGAACGCACGGAAAGTACCTATGACCTTCTTTTCCGTATGTTCCCGCGTGAAGAAAACTATGACTGCCTGCGCCAGTTATTGCTTGTTGTAAACCCGAACAGCTCTGCCGTTCTGTCAAGAGTCTGGCAACAACGTCTGGATGAAGTCGTCGAACTGATTGTAATCCGCATCAACTAGCAGGTTGCCGGATATGTGGTGTTTAGCTGCCTCCAGATCACCCGACTGCTTTTGAGCCGGGCAAGTCTGCTGCTTGCACCCGATATCAAGCCAGGTTCACAGTCACTTGCATAATAATCGGGAGCCACAGACAACCGGTTTCATCCTTCATGCGGCAAAAGTGAATATATCTTTTTAGGGGAAAGATTGCATGGCCAGAAAATACAATTTCTACTACTACACGGAATGGGTGCTAACCCATCACCGCTTTGGCATGTTCATGATCGCGTTAATCCTGCTCTCATTTGTCCAGAACCAGGCGATTGCCGCGATACTCAGTCTTTTTTTTGCTGCGGAGTTTGCCCTTCGGATATCTCTGATGAGATACAAAAGACAAACAAACCCATACAAAAATTCGCTTAATCTCAAGCTGGATATACTTTTCCTGGCTTTCGATGCTATTGCCTTGATTTCATTGGCTGCTTCGGCCCTGGACCTGCAGTCATCCCTGGGGGAAGAAGGTGTCGCAGCCCGTGCACTCAGAGCAATTTACCTCCTCCGGGCGCTCCGACTCTTCCGATACATCGACATGCAAAGCCTGATGTTTTCTCCAGGCTATGGCATGTTCATATCGCTGGTCGTCATGTTATCGTTTTTTGTCACAGGGGAAATGCTGTGGGCTATTATCATCTATTTCTCGGTTGAAGTGCTGATCCGTTTTGTATTGTTACGCAATATGCACTTTAACAGTCGGCGCGATCGCATAATCGAATGGTGTTTCTGGGCCATCGACGCATTTGCAACCATTGTCATGATTCCCGGCCTGACGAGCTTCCAGTATGGTAACGTTCTCAGGGCCTTGCGGCTGATTCGCCTGCTACGCCCGTGGATGGTAATCGGCCGCAACCTTCTGAAGGTTTTTCAGGAAGGGGATTACACACAGGAAATTATTCTGGTTATTCTATTGTTGGCCATGCTCTCGATTACCGGTGGCGTTATTGGCCATTTTACTATGGCCGGCTTTGACTTTAACCAGGACGAAATTATTTCTCCGACCGACCATAATCTGTTTGTTGAAATATGGTTTGCCTTCCGCACCATGATGGCCGCTGGCAATCTCGTAAAAGATCCTTTGGGAGACGATAGCCTGGCACTTTTTTCTGTCATCAGTGTTGTACTGGGCATGTTCATTCTGGCGTTTTTCATTGGTATTGGCTCCAGCATCATTTCCGGCCTGATGGCCAAACTCCGCAATGAAAAACTGATGATGGCCAATCATATGGTCATGATTGGCTGGAACAAAACATCACCTTTTATTATTGAGCGTCTGAAACTCCTCGCCGACCGGGACTTCTCCCGCATGAAACTGGTTTTTCTGGGTGACAGAGAACAAATGCCGACAGAACTGGAAAGCTGGGTCACCTTCCGCTGGGGGGATACCGAGGATACGGAGTCAATGCAGCGCATCAATCTCGGATCCGCACGCCAGGCAATCATTTGCACGGAAGAACAGCTTTCCCCATCCGAAGAATTATCCCAGAACCTGTTCTCCCTGATTGCCATTCGGCAGGCAAATGCCGACATTCCGATCGTTTATACTGTAATGGGAATGGTTCAGCCACGATTGAAATCATACCATCATATGCTTCAGGTAGGCTGGGACAAAACCGAATGTTATAACAAACCCACGGTCATGATCAGTGAACCTGATATGCGTGCAAATTTACTGCACAATGTATTGCGCTATCAGGACTTTGATCAGGTTCTGTCCCGCTTGATGGTGCCGGAGCGGGAAGACGAATCGGCTATCCAGATCGTTGAATGGGAAGGTCGTATTATTAAACGACACAACCAGTGGTGTTTCTCCACCGGCGGCGACCATTGCATCCCTGTCTCCCAGGTCATGCATCATTGTTTTTCGAAGGGCGTGGTTCTGCTGGCAGTTTCGGACAGTGAACTAAGGGTTCACCCGCTCAACGCACTGCAAACGGAATTTCAGGTTTCCTCTATTATAGGTCTGTCTGTTGATAGGCCGAGCCTGTATGGCGAGTTTGTTTATAGCTTAACTCAACAGGCTGAAAGCAATGCGCAGACAACAGTCCCCGCCATAGACCTGCCGGAGTTCCCTCCTGCCCGAATCCGGACCGAAGCTCCGCTAAGATTGCTGATTATCGGCTGGGTCGGAGCATTGACGCTGATGCTCAAACGATTACTGGGCTCCCACCCTTATATCGATATAACCCTGCTGGATGATATGAAAGAGCAACAACATGCAGAACTAATGAATTATGCTACGCGCCGAATCAGTGAAATGGAAGGCGCAAACGAGCGCATTCATATTAACATCAAATGCTGGGATTTTTCAGACATGGAGGTATTACGCGAATATATCCCTACAACAGACAAGGTTATCATTTCCCGGCCTGCCCATATACATCGCAAACCTCATGCCATGGTTGCATCCGTACTTTCCCATACATTTACGCTGGCAGAGGAAGAAGGAACAAAACCTCAATTGTATGCCATTGTCGATACACGCAAACAGGCGCATATGCTGCAACATGAGTTGGATCGCTTCCCGCTGGATATGGATGTCAATGTCGTTGTGCCGGCTGAATTCTATGGCACCTATGCTGCCCATGCCTCATACATGATGTTCAATGCCACCACGACAAAGGTTTACGATATGCATCGTTCTCTGCGCTATCTGCTGGATAGTCTGATGTGTACAAATGAAGAAACTGCCAGCCCTCTGGTTCTGGATGTCATTCCCATGAACGAAACCTTCCGTACACTCGATGCTACAGAACTGTACCGTCAGTTACTTGCCCAAGGGATATTCTGGATTGGCTTCCGCATATCATCCGGAATACGGGAAAAAATTCTGGAACCCAATCTGATCCTTCGTATTTTCCCGCGCAGGCACGATTTCCAATGTCTGCGACAACGGGAAATCATGATCAACCCTCTGGGCCACCCGGCTTCCCGACAGATATGGAGCCAGGCTCGAGAGCATATTATGGAACTGATAGTGATTCGCTCTCACGCCTCCAGTGCCAACCGGAAGGTGACTGGATAGCTGGTGTCCAGCCAAGCTTTCAGCTTGCTGATCAGCAGGCTCCGTAAAAAGCGTGCAAAAAGATACGGTAATCCCCCCGAAAAAGAGTTGCATTGATAAGTAGAATTTTCTCATGATTTGGAAAGGAGGAGATTTTACGATGAAGAAATCGAGATACAGCGACAGTCAGATTATCGGGAT
>JALSZZ010000128.1 GCA_027075825.1 Mariprofundaceae bacterium
CAGCGATGCTTCATCTTCCGGCGGAGTCCCGGCAACCGTTTCAGCAGGCGCTGTTTCGGGTATTTCTTCCTTATCGTCAGGTACGACATCAGGAATATCATCCAGCCCCATGCTGGCCAGCTCTGCGGCCAGCGCCGGCGCGTCTTCTGCCGTTGCTGGCGGTGTTTCCGTTGTTGCTTTCTGGGTTTTGGGCAGTTGTCTGGCGACTTCATCGAGGATTTTGTCGATCATCACCGGTTCAATGGTTTTTTCCGGTCGCCTCGCGCTTGCTGCCACGGCTTCCTCTGCCTTCTTCGCTGTCGGTTGACTGGCAAGCAATGGCTCCGGTTTGATCTCCTGCGACTGATCCAGCGCTGACTGGATATGTCCCGCCCGTTCCTTGCGCTGTCTGGCACGGTTGTCGATATGTTCACGTCGCCGTTGCATGCGCTGTTGTGTGTACTCTCTGAGTCTGGCTGCCAGCGTGCGCAGTTTTTGTCCCACTCGCAGCGCCCGCGCCGCCATGGCAGGCAGCGAAATATCCGCCGCCACCAGCCCGCAACTGATCACCAGGGCTATCAGCAGAATGGCCAGCCCCCAGTTGCCGAGCGACAGGCGCAAGCCTTCAACAATGATGTTGCCCACGGCACCGCCGTAACCCGCAGGCAGTTCATCCAGGCCAAAGAGTCCGTGCTGCATCGTCAGTTGCGTCAGGCCACTGGCGGCAATCAGCATGGGCAACCAGAACCAGCCGCGCCAGCCACCTGTGATCAATGCCTGTTTGCGTATCATGCGCCACGTCCACAGTGATAACATCAGCAGCAACACCAGAGCGCCATAGCCAAAGAGTTGCAGCAAGAGGTCTGCCAGCCAGGCACCCACCACGCCGGAAATATTTTCCGTGGCATGATCCACGGCATGATTAAACGATGGATCTGCCGGGGTATAGCTATAAAGCGCCAGCGCCAGCAAACAGGTCAGCGCCAGCAACAGCACAGCAAAGGCATCGCGCATGATCACCAACTCATACTTCAACGACGGTTGGCAATACCATAGGCCGACGCTTCAGGTGACGCTTGCACCAACGCCGCAGCCAGATGCGGATTTCTTCTTCAGCCTGATCAAGGTCACCCAGCAATTCCTTATCCAGTTTGCCAAGATGCGCAGCCAGTTCTTCTGAAGCCCGGTCCAGCACATCTTCGTGCAGGTCTTCGTGCATCACGCCACGCGCCACCAGATCAGGCGACATCAGCAACTGGCCTTCATGGCGACCAAGCACCACTGTGACTGAAATCAGGCCGTCTTCCGCCAGCACCCGGCGGTCGCGCAAGACCAGATCATCCAGTTCTTCACGGCTGCCGCTGTCCACAAACACTGCGCCAGCATGAAATTCTTCGCCTCTGCGGATGCCCTTGTTATCGACCACCACGCTCTGGCCGTTCTCGGCCAGCACCGTGTTTTCAAAAGGAATGCCGGCCGCAACAGCCAGTTGCTGATGCTCGACAAGGTTGCGATATTCACCGTGAACAGGGTAAAAATAACGCGGGCGCGTCAATTGCATCATCATCTTCAGCTCATGCGCCTGGGCATGGCCGGAGACGTGCAAGGCAGCCTGTCCGGCATGAAGAATGCGTGCGCCACGGCGATAAATATGATTGAACAAACCGGCAATCACCCGTTCATTGCCGGGAATGGCCGAGGAAGAAAAAATCACCAGATCGCCGGCATTCAGGCGCAGTTTCGGATAACGGTTCTGGGCAATGCGTGCCAGTGCGGCGCGCCATTCGCCCTGTGAGCCGGTAGCCACAATCAGCAATTGCTGATCGGCAAGCGCATCAATCTGTTTAATATCAATCAGGGCACCGGCAGGCACCTGAAGCCGATCCAGATCCCGCGTAATGGCCACATTCTTTTCCAGACTGCGGCCTGCCAGCGCCACACTGCGACCATTGGCAACAGCAGCATCAATAATCTGCTGAATGCGGAACATATTGGAGGCAAACGTCGTGACAATGACCTTGCCGGTGCAACCGGCAATCGCCTGCCGCAAGGCTGGTGCCACGGAGCGTTCGGAAGCGCAGCTCCCCCCGCGTGTGGCATTGGTTGAATCCGAGGCCAGCAACAGCACGCCTTTGTCACCCAGCCGGGAAAAACGGTGCAAAGGCGTAGCCCGGCCATCAACAGGCGAAGGATCAAAGCGAAAATCACCGGTATGCACAATAGCGCCGGCAGGCGTGTGTATGGCCAGCGACACCGCATCCATAATCGAATGGGTGACGGGAATCGCCTCGACGCGGAATGGTCCCACAGCGATTTCACCTTCACAATCAAGAGGCCGGAGATCGCCCTTATGGCGATGCTCATCCAGCTTGGCCTGCACCAGCGCCAGGGTGACTGGCGTGCCATAGACCGGAATCTTGCCAATCATGGGCAAAATAAATGGCACAGCGCCAATATGATCTTCATGACCATGCGTCAACAGCAGCGCATGCAGTTTCAGCCCCATGGCTTCAAGCGCACTGAGATCAGGGATGACGATATCCACGCCATGCTGACCCGGTGCAGGAAAACCCATGCCGCAATCGACCATCACGGCATCATCACCCCAGGCATAGACCATCAGGTTTTTGCCAAACTCCCCAACGCCACCAAAGGGGAAACAGCGTAAATTGATATCAGTCATCAGGCGGCTCCGCGACTTCCCGGTTTCACTGCCGGAGTACCTTGCGCGCACAGCGGGCAATCATCGGCGGCCCAGGTTTCCACATCCAGCCGGATTGCTGTCTGATAAGGCACATCAAAACGATCATCCATGCCCGGCGCACGATCGACGACCGCCAGTACTTTCACCGGCTCGCCGCCATGGGCGCGCACCACGGCCATGCATTCGCGCACCGATCCGCCGGTGGTAATCACGTCTTCTACCACCAGCAAGCGTGCGTCTTCGGGGATCGTGAAACCCCGGCGTAACTGCATGTCGCCTTCCTTGCGTTCGGTGAAAATAAAAGGCTTGTTCAATGCTCTTGCCACTTCGTGACCAATAATCAGGCCGCCCAGCGCCGGCGACACCACCATATCAATGGTCTCTCCGTCAACGAGTGCCGCCAGTTCGGCAGCCAGTGTTGCCGCATGTTGCGGATGCATCAGCACCAGCGCCGATTGCAGATAACGCGCTGAATGCCGTCCGCTTGAGAGCACAAAGTGCCCGTTGAGCAAGGCTCCCGCCTGCTCATATAATGCCAGTAATGTTTCCTGTTTCATACCTTGTTCCAGTGTTGATTGTTGTTGGTTCCCACCCACTTTTGACGATGCATCTGCACTGCGCCGTCAGAAATGGGTCAGGTTCCAACAGCGGCCAAGCCTATCAGGAAAGCCCGGATGGCCAATATTTACCCTGACTGAACGCGGACATTGTGATCATCAGGGGCAATAGCGCAGTGTGGCAGCG
>JALSZZ010000129.1 GCA_027075825.1 Mariprofundaceae bacterium
AAACATGAAAATATGAAACCCTCAACACACAACGAAGTGCCACGAAGGCGTCATGCTAGGAAGGGATTCTTTCTTTTCAAGCAGGACATCGCCCAACCTGCTTCCACTGCATTGAACACCAGCACCAGGATGCCTGTACAATATGTGTGGTTGCCACTGATTGTTCAGTCATATTTGTCGTTCAGCCATACTTGTCTCATATCGCCATCCGGCATGCGATAAAATCGGCAAAGGTATTTTTACTATGTTGCAGCCAGAGGCTTTTTCTGGCTGGCGAAAATGGCTGACTTGTCAGCCGATGCTTTTTATCCATAATCCCGACGGTATCGCGAACACCCCTGACTGGAGGCAAAGCAATGACGCAGATATGGCCTGAATCCACGGTTCAGAAAACACGAAGTCTGATCATGACGAAGAAATACCGTGCCAGCAATGGCAAGGTGATGTTCCAGCATGTCAGCAGAAAACGGGGCTTTATTTACGAAGCTGAACTAAACAGATATGAATTGCGCATGCGCGATATAAAAAAAAGCAACGAGTATGTGCAATACCGTGATGTTGATGAATTGCTCAGGGATGGATGGGCGTTGCTCGGTTGAACAGTCAGTGGCTGCAAAGTCTTCTGGCAGGCATCCGCTTTCACCGCAGGGACGAACAGGCCATGCCACCGGCATGGTTTTGTTTGCGTCATGCTGCCGATCCGTTTCTGCTGATTAATCGTCAGGGCGACATACTGCATTGTAACACATCTGCCAGTAAGCTGTTGCGGCGCGGTTTGCTGCACTGCCCGACGCAACTCACCGCCTGCATGAAGACGGAGCAACAGCGCACGTTACTGCTTCACTGGCTTGCCTGCGTTGATCCTCAGGGTGGTGTATTCCCTGAAAAAGTTCTGCTGCTGGCCGAAGAGAAGGCGGAAAAGAAGCCGTGGTATCTCATGGTTTGTTTGCCCGAAACAAATAGCAGCCTGTTGCTATGCAGTCTGCGGCCAGAACGCAGAGAGAGCAATCGTGATAATGACCCTGATGACATCCCCGTCAGCATGATTTATTGTCGGCAAGGCAAGGTGCTTTATGCCAATGCTGCGGCGATCCGCTTGTTTGCGGCTTCGCGTGGGCATTACCTGAAAGGGCATGATTTCAGCCAGCGTTTAAGCAGAACATCGCGCCCCGTTTTCGAAGATGCCCTGAAGCGCGTCCGGCGTGGTGAAAGCGTGAGTTCACTGGAAGTGGAAATCGTGCGCATGGACTATGAACCGATGTGGGTTGAACTGTCCATTATTGCCACGGACGACGCGGAAACCGTGCAGTTATTATTGCACAGCATTCATAAACGAAAAAAAGACGAAATACGCCTGACCTGGCTTTCCTATTACGACGCACTGACTGAACTGCCTAACCGGCGTCTGTTCATGGAGCGCCTGAAGGAAGCGCTGGGCGAAGCCCGTCAACAGCAAACGCCCTTGAGTATTCTGTATTTTGATCTTGACCGTTTCAAATATGTGAATGACTCACTGGGGCATGCTGCTGGTGATGAAGTATTGCGCATTACAGCCATGCGACTGCAACAGGTATTGCGCGATTCTGATTTGCCTGTGCGTCTGGGCGGTGACGAATTTGTTGCCCTGCTGCATGGCGCCAATGCCGATACAGCCCGGCATATTGCCAATAAGCTGTTGTTTTCATTGCGTCAGTCGTACGATATTGAGGGTAGACAACTGGTGCTTGGCGGTAGCATTGGCATCGCCTCTTTTCCTGAAGATGGCGAGGATAGCGATACCCTGGTCAGCCGTGCTGATGCCGCCATGTATCACGCCAAGAAAAATCGTCTCGGTATTTATTTCTTTGCCCGTGATATGGAGGCTGGCAACAAGCGGCGGTTGTATATTGAACAGGAACTGGTGCGCCCGGACGTGCATCACGAATTGTCTGTGGTCTATCAGGGGCAGTATGCCTTGCAGGCGAACGGTCAGGATCGGTTGATTGGCGTAGAAGCCCTGCTGCGCTGGCAGCATCCGGAACTGGGTGAAATTTCCCCTGATGAATTCATCCCGCTGGCTGAGGAATGCGGCCAGATTCACACCATTTTCCCATGGTTGATCGATCAATGCGCCAGACAGGCCGTGCGCTGGCAGCGCCGGGGTATCCGGCCACCAAAAATCGCCATCAATATTTCATCCACCCAGCTCATGCAAATGGATGTAGCGGCTGAAATTATTGGCCGTATTATCAATGTGCAGGCTGACCCCCGGTGGTTTGAACTGGAACTTACCGAAACAACCATGATGCGCGATGCCGATATGGCCATCAGTATTATGCGTGAATGGGTGGAAACAGGCATCAGCATTGCCATGGATGATTATGGCACAGGCTATTCCTCACTGAGCTATATCAAGCGCCTGCCGATCGCGACGATCAAGCTTGATCGCTCTTTTGTCAGCCAGCTTCCCGGCCATGAAGAAGATGCCGCCATCGTCCGCTCAACGATTGCCATTGCCCACACTCTGGGTAAAAAATTGCTGGCAGAAGGCGTGGAAACCGCAGCGCAGCGGGAATTTCTGCTGCGGGAAGGATGCAATGCGGCGCAGGGTTTTTATTTTCAGCGGCCCATGACGGCAGAGCAGACATCGGCTTATCTTAACAAGCTATGCAAAAAGCGATAGAGATCATAACGCGGACAAAAGCCAAGCTCCCGACGGATTTTGGCCGCGCTGTATTGCGCAGAACAGGATAATCGTTGCAAGGATTGCGAGTCAAAGCGCATGCGTCTGCCAAGCAGCGCAGCCAGTCCATCTCCGGTTTTTGCCGCCAGCGCCAACAAGGCTTTGGGCAACGACCAGGCAGGTGGCTGACGACCAAGGCCGCGACAGATAGCGTCATAAATTTGCCGCGTCGAATAACTGTTGCCATCATTGACGATATAGACCTGACCGGCCGCTGCCGGATGTTCGGCGGCCAGCAACGCCGCCTTCACCATATCATCAACATGCACCATGCAGCGATGATTGGCGTAATCGGGCAATGGCGGCACCAGATGCCTGCGGATCAGGCGAATCATCAGCGGCAGATTTCCCTTTTGCGTTTCTCCGTACACCATGCATGGGCGCAGGATGACCACGTCAATCGCCTGCGAGTGGCTGAACAATAAATGCTCGGCAGCCAGTTTTGACTGACCGTAAGGCGACGTTGGCGCACAAGGGCTGTTTTCATCCTGCACGGTGGTGGTGACATCTCCCATGGCCTTGACGCTACTGAAATACACCAGCCTTTTGACGCCTGCTGCCATGGCTGCATCAAGCAGGCGCTGTGTGGCGGCGACGTTGATGCGGTGGTAAACATCGCTGTCTTCCCCCGGCTCGCGAATAGCATGCGCTTTGCCGGCCAGGTGAAACACCGTGTCCACGCCTTCGAG
>JALSZZ010000130.1 GCA_027075825.1 Mariprofundaceae bacterium
GTTCGTGTTTCTGGTGAAGATGCCCGTGAATATCTGCCTTTTGCGCTTGAAAACGAACTGCTGAATATTTTCTCCACCGCCATTCGTCGGCTTTACGATTATATGGAGAAATACATCATCAGGGGTGAGCGGGTATCTGGTCATCAACTGCCCCGCATGGATGCGCTGGCCAGGGAAATTATACAGTATCTACGGGATCGTTACCCGCATTTTCCCCAAAGCCTGCTGCACCATTGGGTGGCCGAGTCGCGCGGTGGCGCTGATCTGCTGAAAAGCTGGCAAAAAATGTGGCGGCAATCCTGGCGGCAGGATCGCGCTGACACTGCCCCCTGGATTGCCGCTGTGAATGTGCTGATTCTTCGCCTGTTGCGTGAAGCGATCAGCGCTTTGCCGGATAAGTATGGCGCACAAACCGATCATCTGATGATTTGCGTGCTTGGCGGCATGTATGACTGGGCGATGCGCCGTTTTCTCAAGGAGAATATTGAGGGAACAGTGGAAATCAACCGCATTCTGGCCTATGAAATCATGACCATTCCGGTTACCCCCATGGCCTTTCTCAATCGTCAGCCTGATCCTTCGCTGTTAGGGGATGATCGTTATGTGATTATGGCTTATGGCCTGGAACCTGAGCTGGTGCCGCGCATGCGCAAGCTGCGTGAAAAAGTGGATCCCCGGCGTGAGGCTGGCATGCTGGCGTTGCTGGCTCGTGACCGTCTGGGTGAGCATTTTCTCAAACGCAGCTGGGTGCGTTTATCGCTGTGGGATCTGGCAGAAAAAACCGGTCAGGGCATCTGGATGCAGTGGGTACTTGATGCCAAAAAGCTGGATCAGCTACTGGCCAAACCGGAAACGCTGCCACCGGGGGTGATGAAACTGCTGCAAGCCAGCAAGGGCGAGCTTCTCGTCGATTGGCTTATTATGCGTATTGCCGGCAAAAAGCCAAAAGTGAATCAGCCATGGCTGGCGGATGAACGTATCCTTAATGCCTTTCGCGTGTTTGAAGAAGATGTTCAGGTCGAGCGTGTGCGACGCGTGGCCGAACAGGTCTGGCAAGACAAGCGCAGCACCATGGGAGAAAAACGGCGCGGCAAGGAATCTGACAACCTGTTGCTCAGCAACTGGGAGAAAGGCGAGCTGATTTATTTTCGTATGGATGCTGATTTGTCGCTGCACAGTGGCACGACGCTTTCCACCAGACAGGCTTGTCTGCGCGTTTCCTGGTCGGATTACCTGGTAGGCATTGCGCTTGTGCACAAGCAATATGGCATGTTTCTGGAAAAAAACCTGCTGCCACGTTTTCTTGATCTGGTGAAAGAAAGTTCCCATCTTTATCTGGATGATGTATCAGCCTCTGGCTGTACGGTGCGGGGACTGGTTAAACCACTGACGGATTTTACCCTGAATCTGCGCGATCTGCTCAACGATTTGTTTCGTGAAGTCAGCGAAAAGCATCAAAAAGCGGAAATCCGCCCTGTTTCCATGTGTATGACGATGATTGGCGACTGGAATTTTGCCTCTTATCATCGTCCGGGCGACAGAAAATATGATATGGCTGTTTCTCCTGCTGTGGTTCAGGCTGATGCAGGTGTTTCTCATGATGATGGCGCAGGTCAGGTGATTGCCTGGCGCGACCACCATGCCGGACGGCAGGGGTTTGGTGGCGTGCGCGTTGAGCGGGTTGATGTTGGCGCAGGTCAGCCGGTATCCATGCTCTATAATATTGGTTTTGCGCTGACTAAGCAAGTCGTCACCGAGTTGTTAGCGACGCTGGGTAATGGCATTTATATGCAGGAATTCCGCCTCGGCAAGGACGATGCCCTGCCCTTGTTTGCCCGCTTTCGCGTGCCTGGCCCGTATCTGGAATTCACAGTGTATTCGCTGCGCAGCGAGCCGAAAAAACGCATTATTTTGCTCAAGGTGGGTCGCCCGCGACTGGCCAGCGTTGATGTTGATTTGTACGAATGGCTGGATGAAGGGAGTGAAGGTTACCGTGCTATCTGCGAGGAACTGTTACTGAACTGGCCAAAACCCTGAGTGCGCGTCAGCTCCCGTGCTGAGCCGTCATCTTCAAACCTCGGCGCTGTTGCCAGCCTTGCTGAAGTTGCGGCAACAAACGCTGGCCGTCGCCTGGTCAGGTGGCGTGGATTCAACGGCGCTGCTACTTATGCTTCAGCAAGCAGGTTTTCGTCTGCAGGCATGGCATATTGATCACGCCTGGCATGCGCATTCGGCCTCGCAGACAGCGATATTACAGGCACTGGCAAGGCAGCTAACCATTCCCTTTTTTAGTCGTCGCCTGCCTCCTCCCAGTGGCAAAAACCGTGAGGCCGAAGCGCGTCAGGGGCGTTATGCCATGTGGCAGGCGATGGCATCGGAGAACGGCGTTGAGCATATCATACTGGCGCATCATGCGGATGATCAGGCCGAAACGGTATGTATGCGCATGCTGCAAGGCGCTGGTGTGCAGGGCTGTTGTGGCATGGCGGCACAGCGAAGACTTGGTGCCCAACTTACGCTGTACCGCCCCTTGCTACATCTTAGAAAGCAGCAATTACAACAACTGATCGCCTCGGCCAATATACCGGTGATGGATGATCCGAGCAATCAGGATACCAGTCTTCGCCGTAATTATATTCGTCACCGGCTGTTTCCGGCCATGCAAGAGGCAGGCCATGACCCATACAGACTCTACCTGGGGTTTCAGCGGCAGGCGTTGCGTTACTGGCAGCAAGTCGAACAATTACTGGCCTGCATCCCTTTGCAGCAACATGGCGAAAGCGTGTCAATGGACTGGCATACCTGGATCAGCCACTCAGCCGCTATACGCGCTGCACTGCTGCAACACATGATGTCCACCTTGTATGGTGAAGGCCGGTGTCTGGGACGCAGGCATATCCTGCTGGCAGAACAATGGTTACAACAAGGGGGAAACAACGGTATTGACCTGGCTGGCTGCCGTCTGTCGCATCGGCGAACGCGGTTGCTGTTGCAGGCAGGCAAAAAGCACTGATGACGATATGCCTGACAAGGCCTGAGCAGCAGCGCAGCGAACATGTGCGCCAACTGGCAG
Source organism: Mariprofundaceae bacterium (assembly GCA_027075825.1). GTDB lineage: Bacteria > Pseudomonadota > Zetaproteobacteria > Mariprofundales > Mariprofundaceae > AB-137-C09. Next base: position 3,074 of record JALSZZ010000130.1, read on the forward strand.
CCAAGCATGGCTTTCCGCTGTGCCGCATCACCCGACCGACTATTTCGGATACACACCGGCAGGCATTGCTGGCCTGGCTGGCGGCAGGTATGCATGCCGATATGGCATGGATGGCTGAAAGCACGCGCCTTGAACGCCGCCTGAATCCGGCATCCTTGCTGAAGGGAACTGCCAGCGTGGTGATGCTGGGCATGCCGTATTCGCCTCCTGTCACCACACCATCCCATCATGCCACGACGGCTGTGATTTCCGCTTATGCGGCGGGTGATGATTACCATGAGGTGATGAAAAAACGCCTGCGTGCCCTGTGCCGCGAGTTACAGGCCATGGAGCCGG
>JALSZZ010000131.1 GCA_027075825.1 Mariprofundaceae bacterium
TTAAAACTGCCATTGAAGCGGGTTCAAATTCCATTGAGACACTAAAATCATGTACGATGGCAGGCACGGGCTGTGGTTCGTGTATACCTGAAATGAAACGGCTGTTATCAGGCGTATGAGCGTAAGCTTTAGGCGTACTCTGTTCTTGTTGATTTTGTATCCGTTCAACCGTCCCCCCTGTTTTCCCGCCTGCTGCGTTGAAAGCGCTCATTTACCAAAGCGTAAACTGTGCAGGGCGAAAAAACATAGGGCGGTTGAACGGATACTTGATTTTTCAGTAGCCTGGCCTGAAATCTGCTGATACGACATTCAGCACCCCTGAATGCCGCTTTCAGGAATTAAAGCAAGTACCGAACTTCTGCGCTGTACAGTTTTTTCTGCATCTTCGCTGTCTATGGTATTGCAAGCAGAAATTTGTCTGCGCTGATGGTGCGGATATTTCCACGAAGCTGATCCACGCCAGGCATGCCAACCACCTGATATAATCGAGGAATTTGCAGGCGGTCGCCAAAATAGGTGAGATGCCGGGACAGATCGGATACGGATGATTTTACTTCGACAGCAAACCACGGCTTGCCCGCCTCGGTCACAAGAAAATCGACTTCCCGACCATCATTATCACGCAGGAAATGAAGCCCGGTTTTGCGTCCGTCCACGTCCTGCAGATAGTGGCATAGTTTCAGCAAGTGCGAAGCGATGAGGTTCTCCAGTCTTGCGCCGCCATCATCAGAAACTTCCGACCAGTCCCAGAGATAAAGCTTCGGGTTTTTCTTTAATGAACGAATCCTGCTGCCGCCGAACGGATAGATGCGAAAGTGGTAGTAAAATCGCTCCAGCACATCCAGCCAGTGCGCTGCTGTTTTGTGTGCAACGGACAGATCTTCACGCAGGGCGTTGATGGAAAGCAGAGAGCCGATGCGTTCTGGCAGGCAGTCCACCAGCAGTTGCAGTTGAGAAAGTGAGCGAATGCTCTCGACATCGCGAATATCTTCCCGCACCAGGCGATCCACGCGCTGATTGTGCCAGCGGCGCAGTTCACGCGCACTTTGCGCAAGCAGCTACTCAGGAAAACCGCCAAAGGTCATCAGGCTTTGCAGGGCATCGGCTGACTCACTGCTGGCATCAGGGAATTGCAGCGTTTCGAGAAGGGTGATAGCGGGAACGGGTTTATCGAGCAGTTCGGTCAGCGAAAAGGGGTGCAGACGATAGGCATAATATCGCCCCATCAGTGAATCGCCACCACGTCGATAGACATCCAGCCGGGTGCTGCCAGTGACAAGGATGGAAAAATCATCCTTGTGCTTGTCGAACAGACCTTTGACATGATTTTTCCAGTCGGTGTATTTGTGAATCTCATCGAGCATGATGAGCCGGGCATCACCGGCAAATGCACCTTGCATGAACCGTTTTCTGTCGTCTCTGGCATCCCAGTTCAGATAGTCGGATGTTCGAAATACCTCTGTGCAATATCCAGACCCATGCTGGTTTTGCCAACCTGACGGGCGCCGCTGATAAACACCATCTTGTTTGACAGGTCATTGGCAATCTGTTCGGTGAGGTAACGATACTTCATGGGTGAAACCGTACAAAGATTTTCTACCTTAGGCAAGAATATTCACGAATATTTTGGACTTTGGTAGAAATAAGTCTGTATCTGGGAGTCTGTCGGACTTTGGCAAATCTACTGCGAAAAACCGGATATTGGCCAAATCTTCGCTCTGTTTTTGTTAAATAGCGCTGCTATTCGCCGCCAACAGGTCGTAAATCTGGCTCAATCCCGCTATTTCTCGTGACGATTGCCAAAGCCCGACAGACTCCTGTTGTAGAATTATTCTGAATAAAAGGAAGTATCCCCCCTTGCATGGTCACTGCGCCTGTGCGCTTCATTTTCGAATCCACTTGAAAGGACGAAGACCCATTGATTGATAGTATTACCAGGTCGATACTGGCATGAAACGATTTTTTCAGTCTGAGACAGCGGGCGGCATATTGCTGATTGGCGCAACTGTGCTGGCCATGCTGATGGCCAATTCACCACTGGCATCGTGGTATGCCATGTTTCTGGACATGCCGGTGGTATGGCAGATTGGCGGCTTTGCCATTGATAAACCGCTGTTGTTATGGATTAACGATGGTTTGATGGCGTTGTTCTTTTTTACGGTTGGTCTGGAGCTTAAGGAAGAATGGCTTCAGGGTGATCTTTCCACACCGGCGCAACGCCTGCTGCCGGCGATTGCCGCTGTGGGTGGCATGGTGGCACCGGCCGCCATGTATCTGGCCATGAATTATGATGATCCGCTGGCTGTCAGCGGCTGGGCGATTCCGGCGGCGACCGATATTGCTTTTGCGCTGGCTGTGCTGTCACTGCTGGGCTCAAACGTCCCCAGGGGACTGAAAATTTTTCTCGCTTCACTGGCGATTTTTGATGACATCGGGGCGATTGTCATTATCGCTGTGTTTTATACGGCGCATATTTCCCTGATCGCCCTGTTTATCGCCATTAGCTGCCTGCTGGGCCTGTTGCTGTTGCGCTATCTGAAGGTGTATGCCAAAAGCGCCTATATCATCATCGGCATCATTATGTGGGCATCATTGCTGAAATCCGGCGTGCATGCCACGCTGGCGGGGGTGTTGCTGGCCATGTTTATTCCGCTTGCGCCGCCACACGGGCAGCACACTTCCATGCTGCACACCATGAAAAAGGATTTGCATGGCACGGTGACGTTTTTTGTGCTACCGCTGTTCGCCTTTGCCAATACTGGCCTGAGCTTTTCCGGCATGCGTTTGGAGCAGTGGCTGCATCCTGTTCCCGTGGGTATCGCCCTAAGCCTGTTTTTTGGTAAACAACTGGGCATTTTCGGCAGTTGCTGGCTGGCGATTCGTCTGAAGCTGTGTAGCGCACCGGCAGGCAGTAGCTGGCTGACATTGTACGGTATTTCCGTGTTATGCGGTATCGGCTTTACCATGAGTTTGTTCATCGGTTCGCTGGCCTTTGAGGCCAGTGGGGTCAATATGCTGTTTGATGAGCGCCTCGGTATTCTCGCCGGTTCGCTGCTTTCGGCGACACTGGGCTATCTGGTGCTGCGCTACAGCCTAACGGGTGATCAGGGGAAGTGACGGAATCGTGACTTCTGTATTTTCAGCAGCCAGCGTTTGCAAAAAGCTGATCAGTTGTTGTTGCTCTTCACGGCTGAGTTGAAGCGGTTTCAGCTCGTTACCGCCGCCTTTTAGCGCCCCGCCCTTGTTGTAGTGGCTGATCACCTCTTGCAGCGAATGATAAACGCCGTTATGCATATAAGGTGGCGTGCGCGAGACATGGCGCAGCGATGGCGTGCGAAAGGCATTGTGGTGGCGCGATTGCCCCGTGATTTCCGCATAGCCCGGATCCATGGAATCCAGGCC
>JALSZZ010000132.1 GCA_027075825.1 Mariprofundaceae bacterium
GACCTTCATCGACGCGTGCTGTTGAAACAATCAGTTCATCAACATCAAGATCATTGTTCTGTTCAGCATTGGCAATTGCAGACTTCAGTACTTTTTCCAGTAAACGGGCAGACTTTTTGGGAGATAACTCCAAAATACCCAGCGCACGGTCAACCGGCAGGCCACGCACAGCATCAGCCATGGGGCGAACTTTCTGGGCACTGATCTGTGCATCCTTGTGCAAGGCGCGGACTTCGTCGCTCATCTCACCTTACCTCTTTTTCCTGGCTTTCTTATCTGCGCCATGGCCGTAATATGTACGTGTTGGTGCAAACTCTCCCAGTTTATGACCGACCATATTTTCGGTTACAAACACAGGAATAAACTTATTACCATTGTGAACAGCAAAGTTCAGCCCGACAAACTCAGGCGTAATCGTCGAGCGGCGTGACCAGGTCTTCAACACTGACTTCTTGCCTTCCGCCAGATGCCGGCTCACTTTCTTCTGCAGAGAAGGCTCGACATACGGCCCTTTCTTAAGCGAACGTGCCATGTTTCCCTATCCTTACTTCTGGTTCCGGCGACGAATAATGTCGCGGCTGGAAGCCTTGTTCTTCTTGCGAGTCTTATGACCCTTGGTTGGCACACCCCAGGGTGATACCGGATGACGACCACCAGAGGTGCGGCCTTCACCACCACCATGAGGATGATCCACCGGATTCATGGCAACACCACGCACATGCGGGCGAACACCCTTCCACCGGGAGCGACCAGCCTTACCTACCTTGGCGTTCGAATGATCGGCATTGCCAACAATACCGATTGAAGCCATGCAGCGAATATCAACACGTCTGAATTCACCGGACGGGAGTTTGAGGATGGCCTTGCCACCTTCCTTACCCATCAACTGAATGCCTGAGCCTGCACTGCGCGCCATCTGTCCACCCTTGCCAGGCTTCATCTCGATGTTGTGCAGCATGGTACCCACCCGGATACTGCTAAGCGGCAATGCATTGCCAGGCTTGATCTCCGCATCCGCGCCGGAACTTACACGGTCTCCGGGGCGCAATCCCTGCGGAGCAAGGATATAACGCTGATCGCCATTGGTAAAAACAACCAGGGCAATATGCGCTGTACGATTGGGGTCGTACTCAAGGCGCGCTACTCTACCTTCAATTCCGTGATTGTCACGCTTAAAATCAATTTTACGCAACAAACGCTTGTGACCACCGCCAATCTGACGCGCCGTCATACGTCCTTTATTGTTGCGTCCACCGGATTTGCGGGCACCTTTGGTCAGCGCCTTATGCGGCGCACCCTTGTGCAACTCAGGACTGACGACAGCAACACGTCCCCGCGAACCATTGGTATTCGGCTTTAATGCTTTCAGTGCCATGCTTATACCTCTTCATCCGCATCAATCGTCTGACCTTCAGCAAGACGAACAACAGCCTTGCGATAGCCCGGGCGACGACCAGAATGCATACCCCGGCGTTTTTCCTTGCCAGGGATATTGATCACCTGTACACGCTCAACGTCAACCTCAAAAATACGCTCGACAGCCTGCTTCACATCAGCCTTGGTTGCCTGACGCGCTACCTTGAACACATACTGATTGTTATCAGCACGCGCCATATAGCTTTTCTCGGTAATCACCGGATAGAGCAGGGTATTCATGTCTTTGAAATTCGCACTCATGACAGTTTACCTTCAATCTTTTCTACGGCGGTCTCAGTCAGCACCAGACGGTCATACTTCATCAGGTCATGCAGTGTCACCTGACCATCAAGAACAACCTTACTGCCAACAACATTGCGCGCCGAAAGCTCAACTTCACGCGTCAGTTCACTCACCACATACAGTGCAGAATCCGCTGCCAGCGCCCGCGAAACCGCGACAAATGCCTTCGTTTTTGGTTCGGCGATATCCAGCGTATTCAGCACTGTCAGACGATCTGCCTGCAAAGCCTTGCTCAACAACATCCGCACAGCCAGCCGACGTTCCTTGCGATTAACACGCGAAACAAAAGAGGATTCGCCTTTCGGACCATGCGCCACGCCACCATGCCGCCATTGCGCTGCACGCGTGGAACCCTGACGTGCACGACCGGTTCCCTTCTGCTTGTAAGGCTTCTTGCCACCACCGGAAACAGCAGCGCGGCTTTTTGTTGCAGCATTACCAAAACGCTGCGAGGCTGCCAGTGATGCATAAACACGATGAACAAAAGCCGGGTTAACCTCAACGCCAAAAACAGCTTCGTTAAGCTCACGCGTACCAGTCACCTCATTATTCTGATTAACGACATTGATCTGCGCCACGTTACGCTCCTTTCACCGCCGGACGAATTTCAATCAGTCCGTTTTTTGCACCAGGCACTGCGCCACGCACAAGAATGCGATTCTGTTCGGCATCTACGCGAACAACTTCCAGGTTCTGAACAGTTGCACGCGCCGCACCATAATGACCAGGCATCTTCTTGCCCGGAAATACGCGGCCAGGATCCTGGCACTGACCAGTAGAACCCATCTGACGATGGGTTTTTTCCGCACCATGGCTGGCACGACCGCCACCAAAATCATAACGCTTCATCACACCGGCGAAACCGCGACCTTTGGAAACACCGGACACGTCAATCTTCTGACCGGCCTCAAACAAGCTTGCATCCAGCGTCTGACCCAACTCATAGTCAGCATCAGCAGCAATGCGAAACTCTTTCAGACCACCCATTTCTTCCTGACCCTGCCGGGCATAATGCCCTTGCACAGCACGCGTTGAACGCTTGCGGGCAGCACCATAACCCACCTGAATAGCATCGTAGCCATCACGTTCAGCCGTACGCCGCGCAATCACCTTACAGTCCTCTACATTCAGTACTGTAACCGGAATGGCAGTGCCATCTTCGGCAAAGATTTGTGTCATACCCGCCTTACGGGCAATCAAACCACTCATCATGATTCTCCTGTTACAGCTTGATTTCGACATCAACGCCGGAAGGAAGATTCAACTTCATCAGCGCATCAACCGTCTGCGGTGTCGGGCGATCAATATCCAGCAAACGCTTATGCGTGCGGATCTCGAACTGCTCGCGAGAATCCTTGTACTTATGCGTTGCCTTGATCACACAGAATTTACGAATACGTGTGGGAATCGGAATCGGACCGCGCACCTGTGCTCCCGTGCGTTTTGCCGTTGCCACAATGTCCTCAGCGCTCTTATCCAGAATGCGGTGGTCATAGGCCTTCAAACGAATCCTGATACTTTGCGTTGCCATCAATATGACCCCTTACTCGCTAATCTCGGTAACGACACCAGCACCCACGGTGCGGCCGCCTTCACGAATCGCAAAACGCAATTCCTTGTCCATGGCGATCGGCGTGATCAGCTCAACATCCATGGAAACATTATCGCCA
>JALSZZ010000133.1 GCA_027075825.1 Mariprofundaceae bacterium
TTACCGGGCATTGACTGGCCTGACGCAAGGCGGCATCAGGGAAGCCATCGGGCAAACCATGTTCATGAACCACCAGATCAATCAGTTCGTGGGCATTCATTCCCTTGCCCAGTATTTTTTCGACCTTGCCCTTAAGTGGCTCACTGTAACGGTTAAAGTTCAGACGTACCCAGTCACCATCCTGAGCCTGCATGGCATGCTGTTCATCGATGCGTACAGCGTGAGGAAAACGGCGTGAGCGTGGTATTGCCAGCAGCACATTCCCATGGCGTTCGATGCGCGCCACCATATGCGCCGGGGCAGCTTCCAGCAGGCGGACAAAGCGTCCTGATTCGCGTCCCCGCCTGCGTTGCAGGGCAACTTCTACCCGGTCGCCATGAATCAGGCCATGAATTTCATCGGCAGGCAGATAAATATCTTCCCTGCGTTCGGCACAGTTAACGAAGCCAAAACCATCAGGATGAACATTCAAAATACCGGTGTAATAGTGGTCGGTGGTTTTCAGTTTGCCGTGATGCTGCACAAGCTGACCCTGACGCAGTAACTGGCGGATGCAGTGTTTCAGCTCACCAACATCAGATTTGCTTTTTATTTTCAGGGCTTTGCCAAGCGCCTTGTGATCCATGCTGCGGTCTTCCTGAAGATCAATCTGCCGCAGAACTTCGGAGCTGCGAAGGCGTGGCACGCGTGCCTGTTGCCAGGGATTATCGTGGCGCGGCGCGGCTGAGCGGCGACGAATGGCGCGTTTCACCGTCCTGCCATCGGGTCGCTGATGATTTGAGCGTGAACCTGCTCGTTTTTTGCCTGACATGGCAACTCCCGTATCTGATATTCAAGGACTTATACTACCATGTTTTTTACCCTCAGGCAAGCAATGGACGATACAGCAAATATTCATCTCCGAAACCGTTTGGCGCAGGTATCACATGTCTGTAAATGACATTTTGAAAATCATTGCCATGATTCGCCGCCATGAATCTTGCTGATCGTCTTTCCCTCTGGATGCGCCTGATGCGTCTGGATCGCCCCATTGGTATCTGGTTACTGGCCTGGCCCATGCTCTGGGCTTTGTGGATTGCCGGTGAGGGGCATCCGGATGGATTTCTGCTGGTGGTGTTCATGCTTGGCGCGCTTATCATGCGTTCTGCTGGCTGTGTCATCAATGATTTTGCCGACCGTAACTTCGATGGTCAGGTGCAGCGTACCAGGCATCGCCCGCTGGCCACCGGCGAAATGCATCCGTCAGAGGCACTGGCGCTGTTTGCCGGTCTGTTATTACTGGCGTTATTGCTGGTATTGCAACTTAATGCCCTGACCATTGGACTGGCTTTTGTGGCCGTGCTGCTGGCCAGCCTTTATCCTTTTGTTAAACGCTGGAGCTATATGCCGCAACTGGTGCTTGGCATAGCCTTTGCCTGGGCGATTCCGATGACGTTTGCCGCCGTGCAGAATCATCTGCCGACAGATGCCTTTGTGCTTTTTGCAGCCAGCGTGCTGTGGACCATTGCCTATGATACCATGTATGCCATGGTGGATCGTGATGACGATATCAAAGTCGGTATCAAATCGACGGCTATCCTCTTTGGCGAATGCGATAAAACGATGATTCTGCTGTTGCAAATCGCCATGTTTGGCCTGCTGTACTATCTTGGCGAGCGGCATCAATGGGGGTGTATGTATTACCTGGGGCTGATGCTGGCGGCAGGTTTTTCCCTGTGGCAACAGTATCTGATTCGTCATCGTCAACGGGATGCCTGTTTTCAGGCGTTTCTTAATAATCATTATCTCGGAGCCAGTGTGTTTCTGGGATTGTTTCTGGAATACGCGTAAGCATGGCTTGCGCAGGAGTGACTATGCATATTCGCATCGCAACGCGACGCTCGCCGCTGGCCTTGTGGCAAGCGGAATACGTTGCTACTGAACTGAAAAAGCTACAACCGGGGCTGACCACGGAGCTGGTAAAAATCGTCAGCAAGGGGGACAAAATCCTCGATGTACCACTGGCCAAAGTGGGTGGTAAAGGATTGTTCACCAAGGAAATTGACATGGCGCTGGCTGATGGTCGCGCTGATGTGGCTGTCCATTCGATGAAAGATGTGCCAACAGAACTGCCACCGGGCATGTCGATTTGTGCCATTCCCGAACGTGAAGATCCGCGTGATGTGATCGCCACGGTCGGTGGTACCGGCCTGGATGGCCTGCCAGACGGGGCCAAAGTTGGCTCTTCCAGCCTGCGCCGTATTTGTCAGCTGAAAAAGCATTATCCACATCTGCAATGCGTTTCAGTTCGTGGCAGCGTGCAAACGCGGCTGGATAAGCTCGGCAGTGAAGTGGATGCTGTTATTCTTGCCGCTGCCGGTGTCAAACGACTGGGGTTGTATGACAAAATGGACGGCCCGATTGATCCCGAACTGATGTTGCCCGCTGTCGGTCAGGGTACGCTGGCCATCCAGACCTGTGATGATGCCAGCGCTGTCAATGCCCTGGTAGCGCAGCTGAATCACCCGGAAACCGTTGACCGCAATACCGCTGAACGCGCTTTTCTGGCCACCCTGGAAGGTGGTTGTCAGGTGCCGATTGCCGCCCACGCGATACTGGAAGGCGATAGCTTGTTATTGCGTGGCCGGGTGGGCGATGTCGAAGGCGTGCAATTGCTTGACCAGCAGATTCGCGGCCCGCGCAGCGATGCGGCCATTCTCGGGGTAACGCTGGCCCGGCAATTACTGGATGCCGGTGCCCGGGAGATATTGCGCGCTGTCTATCAGCAAGCTGACTGACAGCCAGCGTATCTTTCACGCCCGCTGGCTGGGCTTTCTGGCCATGGCCAGCGGCCTGCATGTGTTCGAGTCAGCACTGCCGGGGCTGGGCCCGTGGTTCAAGCCGGGGCTGGCCAATATGATCACCCTGCTGGTGATGGTTGAACTGGGCGCGCAGGCAGCATGGTGGCTGGCGCTGGCGCGGGTAACCGTGGGCGGTTTTATGGTTGGTACGCTGTTCTCGCCAACGTTTGTCATGAGTTTAAGTGGCAGTATGGCTGCGACACTGGTGATGCTGCTTGGTTGGCGTTTTGTGCCGGGGATTTCGCTGCCCGGTGTCAGCCTGCTTGGCGCGCTGGCGCATATGGTGACGCAGTTTGTGGTGGTGAACAGCCTGTTCATCCAGCAGCATGCGCTGTTTTATCTGTTGCCGCCGCTGTTGTTGCTGGCCTGTATCACCGGCTGGTTCAATGGCGTGCTGGCAAGCTATATCCTGCAACGTCTGCAAGGGAATGATTAAAGATTGTTGAATAAACGAGTACATGGCCGTCTGTTGATCGCATTGCTGCTGTCCATCATGCTGCATGCGCTGGTGATTTC
>JALSZZ010000134.1 GCA_027075825.1 Mariprofundaceae bacterium
CCTTCATCAATGGCACGAATCTCCTGTTCCAGATTGGCAAAATCTGCGGACAATATCGAAGGTGCAATAACTACTTTTTTCATGGGTGCGATTTATAGCCGCAAACAGGCAACTAGTCCAGCGACAACAACCATTTGACCAGTGCGTTTATTTGCGCTTCCGTTAACGGGCCACCATGCGCACGGGAAAAAGCAGGCATATGACGGGGATCAACGCCCTGACTGATCATCAGGCGCAACGCCTTGCCATCATCAATCCGTCGCAGGTCAGGCGCATAATCACCACGCGCATCCTTGCCGTGACACATGGCGCACACAGCGCGATAAATATCCCGCCCCTTTTGCTTCCCTTGCGCCGGTTCAGCGTGACAACGGGCACAGGCAGCATCGAAGATCGTATGTCGCCCGGCCTGCGCATGCGGTGGCGGTTTGACGGTCAGCGTCATCCAGGCTGTGGACTGCCGCCCCGCCTGGTCTGTCACGACCACATTCTTTTTGACGCGCCCGAGTTTGCCACTGGTGTCCACATCAATATTAATCATGGTAAACTCGCCCGGCGCCAGGATATATTGATCCGGAATAGCGCGCGTGCAACCACAGGATGCTTCTACCGCAATGATCTGCGCTGTCTCAGCCGTGTTGTTGCGCACCAGAACCGAAGCCAGCACATGCTGACCTTCCTCGGCAACGCCAAGATCCTGCATGGCAGGTTCAAGCACCAGTCCCTCAACGCGCAAAACGCTGTCATCAGCAGCAGCGTTCCACGAGAGCAAGAGTACGCACAGGCTGGCCAGCCACTTCACGCCAGCCACGCCCTTAACGCCACAGGGCAGGTTTTTCGTCCGCGCATCATGGCCTCAAGCTCGGGAATATCCCGGTTCAACAACACACGAACCTCTGGCAACAACTCCGGCTGTGCCTGCAACACCGCATCAAGACGCTGCAACCACAACTCCAGTTCCAGCATCCCCATGCGCCGGAGACGATACTGCAAACAGCGCAGCTCAGCCTGCGCGACGCAACCAGACATGCCGGGCTACCTTCACCTTTGGCATACGCTTATGAATACGCTGCCGAATGCGCTGATCAAGATTTTTTAACGAAGGCAACGGCATATGCAGGGGCACAGATGCCTCCTGCCAGCAATCACGATACATTTGCAACAGCAAATCGGGAGCAATGCTGCGGACTTGCTCCAGTGCGCCCAATGGCAACGCCATCACTTCCACATCGCTGACCGCCATCGCGTTAATCACATGCGCGCCAGCGCTGAGCACGGCCACCTGACCACATACACCACCAGAAGCAACATGACCCAAGGATGTCCGTTGCCCATGATCCACCACAAACACATCAATCTGACCCAACAACACAAAATACATCTCTGTCGCCTTGTCACCCTGCCGCAACAGTTCGTGCCCCATCGGCCAGTGATGCCACTGCATCAACACTGCCAGGCGTGAAAAGGTCTTTTCTTCCAGCCCGGCAAACAAGGGGTGCTGACGCAGACGACCACGGCCACGCTCATCATCACTGAGAGCCGGAATACTGGGCGCATGTGCAGCATGGGAAATACCATGCCGGTCGCACAACTCCAGAATGGATGGGGGTATTTCCACCGCATCATCACTGATCGACAAAAACTGTTTCAGCACCGCCGCTGCCTGTGTCGGGTCACTTTTGGCAATATAGCGCTCTATGGTCATCAGATAGTAGCGCGTCATATCATCTTTCAGACCAGCCCGCTGATAGGCCTGCGCTGCCCGCATGGGCAAATCCAGGTCATCTGACAGATAGATCGCCATGGCGCCATAAATCACGCCCATTTCCACAAAGCGATCATTGCGCTCAGCCAGACGCGCCCGCTGACGGAAGGTCACCAGAGCCGCCTTGTCATCAGGACTCTGGCGCAGCGATTGCACCAGTTGTTCTTCCAGTTGTGCTGCCGTTGCCACGATTATCTCAGATCAGAAGCGGAAAGTCACGCCCAGCGCCGCCACCGGATAAAACTTCATTTTATTCAGCGCATCATCCAGTTTTTTCTTTTCCGCAGCAATATCAGCAGCCGCCACTGCGGTACCGGTAGCCGTCACCGACGACTTTGGCGTGCCCATATACAATACGCCAAGATCCACATTAAACCCGACCGGACTACCACTGGATACAGGATCGCCAAAACCAATGCCGACATAAGGGGCAACTTTATTGAAATCCACCGTTGAGGTCAGTGAACCCACCTGAGCTGCGGTGTAGGTGGTGCCGTTAATCACATAAGTTCCTCCGGCACTGGGCGTACCTGTCATGGAAAACTTGTTACCATTATAATACAAACCACCACTGAGGCGAAACTTGCCAACAAAAGGATAGACATCGGCCACCGCACCAAAGGAAAAAAGCTTGAGCTTCGCGTCGTAGGTCACGCTGGTATCCTGTAGCGTCTTGTTATAATTAAAGGCATTCAGTTGCACGCGGGCATTCACCAGCATGGGCACCACATTGGTTACCAGTTCAGCGCCAGCCCCCAGCGTACCCGCCTTGCCGCCAATCGCCATATCACCTGCCATCGCGGGCTGCGCCATACATACCGCCGCACACAGGGCCAGAGAAATCTTTTTCATCGCCATCCTCCTGTATCTTCCCGCCCGCAGGCAGGAACAGCGAAGCGTTGCACAAGCATTCCCTCATGGCAAGCTTGTCAGGGCAATCGCAGTTCCTCCCGCTAACGACCGCAGCATTTGGCGGTGCCGCACTTGCTGTAAATCAGGCAAACCCCACTCTGTTGGCTCTACCCGTGGCAAGCCGCCTGGTTACTACAACTGATTTTCATGAATCAACACACTGAACCAAAAGAGTATCTTTCGCCGCACATTAGCACTTATGAAGTGTTGGGTATCAAACGGGTCTGTCTGCCATATATGAACGCCATGTACATATCCTCCCACGAATCCACATACATTTCGGTAAAGCTCGAACGCACCCGCACAAAAAATCGTGTTTTCCCCTTACTAGCCACCACAGCTTGTTGGTAGACTTTACAGGCCAGTGCCTGTACCTGATCTATCAAAAACGCCAGCAGCATCAAAAATGCCATAATGGTGGAGAGGTTCTTTTTTCCGTGACCAAAGTTGTGCTCGAAATGATATCCCTGGTTTTTCAGTGTGTTAAAAGTCTCATTCTCAATTTTCCAGCGTGCGCGCCCTCCTCGCATTATTTGATAAACATTTTCACAGGTTAAGGTAAAATCCGTCACCCAACTGAAGTGCTGAACTCTGCCTTTAGGGTTCGTTTCCCAGCACTCCAGAAAATTGATATCGCAATCCATCGCACTATTCAG
>JALSZZ010000135.1 GCA_027075825.1 Mariprofundaceae bacterium
TGTGTTCCGGCACCGAAGCCCAGTCAGGCGCAAAGCCGGTGGCCGCCGTACAGGAAACGGGAAACGGACGCGCGCCTGCTGTTACCGCTGCCCCATAGTAGATTTGATACATCGGATTGGGCATCAGTACATACGATGTGGCTTGCGGGTCAATCATTGCATGCGCAACGGCGAATAATGCCTCCCGCGTTCCATTGGCGCTGAGCACCTGCGTTGGCGCATCAATGGCAGCAAGCTCATAGCGTTGCTGCAGCCAGTTAGCCATCGCCTGACGCAGCTCGGCATCACCGGCTGTTGGCGGATACTTGCCAAAGCCAGCCATGGCTTCGTGCAGGGCAGGCGCCACAAAATCGGCTAACGGCAGGCGCGGCTCGCCAATACTGGCCAGGATCACCGCTTTGTCCGCAGCAGGCTCAAGCCCGTTGAGCAAGCGGTTGAGCCGCACAAAGGGATAATCGTGAAGCTTTTGCAGACGCGGATTACTCATTGTTTGGTTTCAACCTGAATCACCTTGCTCCAGTGGCCCAGATGCCCTTCGCTGTCCACCGCCCGCAGGCGATACAGATAGCGTCGGTCAGCCGCTTCCGTGCGAATGACCTTGACCAGTTCCTTGTCGCGGTTGTTCGGCGACGGCGGCAGTTCATAATAGCGCCGCCACATATCCGGGCATTTGCAATAAGGGTCGAGTTCAGCCCTGTCGAGCTGATAACCGATCGCGCCGCGACCACCTTCCAGACGCAGACGAAGGCGCACTACTTCTTCGGTGTGATCAACGTTTAGCTGTGCGATTACCGGCATGGTTTTGACGGCTTCCGGCTGCGGCGCTTCCTTGCGACCGCAAGCGCTGAGTATCAGCGCCCCCAAGGTCAATGCCAGTGCATAACGAAACATGGTTTTCATACATTCTCCCATTGTTGTTGCCAGCGCTGGCATTGCAGACGCACCTGCGCTGGCGCTGTACCGCCCACATGATCGCGGGCGGCAACGCAGTTTTCCACCGATAGCTGTGCCAGCATGGCCCCATCCAGCCGTTCATCAATAGCGGCACAGGCATCGGCTGGCATGGCCTCCAGCATGCAATCGTGGGCGATGCACCAGGCCACGGATTTGCCGACAATGGCATGCGCCTCACGAAAAGGCACGCCTGCCCTGACCAGGGCATCAGCCAGATCGGTTGCCGTGGCAAAACCTGAGGCTGCTGCTTCGCGCATACGCTGCCGACGCACCTGCATACCCGGCAACATCTCGCCAAAAATGCGCAGGCTGCCTTCGAGGTTGTCCAGCGCATCAAAAATGGCTTCCTTATCTTCCTGCATATCCTTGTTGTAGGCCAGTGGCAGCGATTTCATGGTTACCAGGATGGATACCAGCGCACCAATAATACGCCCCGTTTTGCCGCGCACCAGTTCGGGCATGTCCGGGTTTTTCTTTTGCGGCATAATGGATGAACCGGTGCAAAAAGCATCCGGCAGATCAATAAATGCAAACTGGGCACTCATCCAGTTGATCAGTTCCTCGGAAAAGCGGGAGAGATGCACGGCGGTAATGGCTGCCGCGCTGAGCAGTTCCATGATAAAATCACGATCTGATACCGAATCCAGCGAGTTGGCCGTCGGCCCGTCAAAGCCAAGTTCCCGGGCCGTCCATTCCCTGTCAATGGGAAAGGTGCTGCCTGCCAGGGCGGCTGCGCCCAGCGGGCACCGGTTCATGCGCTGCCGGGCATCGGCAAAACGCCCCCGGTCACGCTCCAGCATTTCAACATAAGCCAATAAATGATGGCCCAGCGTGACCGGCTGCGCGCTTTGCAAATGGGTGAAACCGGGCATCACGGTATCGGCATGCGCCCTGGCCTGTGTCACCAGCACCTGCTGCAATGTTTGCAGCCGTGCCAGCACATCATCACAGCGCCGACGCAGGTACAGCCGGGTATCGGTGGCCACCTGATCGTTACGCGAGCGTGCTGTGTGCAGGCGTTTGCCTGCATCACCAATGTTTGCCGTCAGCCGCGCCTCGATATTCATATGCACATCTTCCAGGGCAATGGTGAAGGTGAAGTCACCGGCTTCGATTTCCTGCTCTACCTCATCCAGGCCGCGCAATATGGTTTGCACATCGGCATGGCTGAGGATGCCTTGCCGGCCAAGCATACGCGCATGCGCCCGCGAACCCTCAATATCCTCGCGGTACATGCGTGCATCAACATGCGTCGAAGCATTGAAGGCCTCAACAAATTCATCTGTCGGGGCGGAAAAGCGTCCCCCCCAGGGTTTTTCAGACATGGTCTCTCCAGGAGATCGCTGCGATCACCATCGCAGCGACTATGATTTACGTTTTTTACGTTTCCGATATTTCAGCTTGCGACTGATACCCACCGTGGCAATCAGTTCTTTATGCCGGAAAACGGGAGCTTCCGTGGTTTCAAGTTCGCAGGGTTTACCCTCGCTATCGCATGCCGTATCCGTCAGATAATGCGGCTTGCCCATTGCCACAACCCGCTCATGCATATGCTGAAGCCGGATCACCCGCTCTTCTTCAAACAGTGTGCTGTCGCGTTTACCCAGCAGCGCTTTTTTGGGCAGGCCAACAAAAGCAGCAAAGGCCCGGTTGCAGCCAAGATAATAGCCCTTCTCATCTTTATACCAGATCAAATCCGGCATTGCATCGAGCAGACGGGATAAAAAATCCCTGGCATGTACAAGGCGTTGCTCGTATTGCCTGCGTTCATCGTTATCAACCGCAACGCCAATCACACCACCGATGGCACCGCCATCGTCATACCACGGTGAAATAAACACATCGAGTTCGCAATTGCGGATGTGCAGTGGCTCGCGCACCACACTGCCTTCACTGGCCCGGTAAAGGGCGTGACTGAATTCCGGGCAGGACTGAAACAGCTCAAAAATATTGCGCCCCACTGCCAGCCCATGGCTGAATTCAGGAAGCGCAAAACAATCGCCCTCGGATACCTCAACACGACCGGACACATTCGCTTTGAAAATCACCCCCTGCTGGCGCAGGCTGAAGCGGGCAAATCGGCGTATATCACGGTGATCCAGCGGCGCCGTCATCTCGGGAATCCCCACCTCCTGACGCGGCAGTGAAGGCTCCATGGTCATCAGCAGACCACTGTTTTGCCCCTGATGATTGCGCAGGCAGGATAAACGCCAGTAGCCACATTGCACAGCGGCACTAGCAGGAAAATCCGATACCTTCCACTCAGCAAGTGCCGTGCGATATACCTCTTCACGATGATGATTCGGATCAACGGCAAACAACAGACGGTCAGTAAAGAAATGGATGGGCTTATGATGAAAATCAG